>CALJIH010000209.1 GCA_937974135.1 uncultured Cocleimonas sp.
TTTCACGATGGATAAACTTTCAGCGTGTTCACTACCCGGAAAGCCAGTAATTTTTTCATCGGTTAATAAGCCTTGGGCATCTCGTAACATCAAGCGTGATAATGGTGTATATGACCAATGCCATTTCTCCTCATTGTAACCCGTAGGGCGCTGCGCGTTTTTAGCCGTATAAGGCCTATGATAACCATACTTATGCGCATTAGCGTTCATCCAATTAAAAAGCTTTAGGCCTTGTCCGTAAGTAAACCAACTATTCTTAAAGCTGTTTAAATCAATTTCTGTACCCCAATGGTGTCTAGAAGTACCAGGCATTGAATTAAATCGAAGAATATTCTGAACACGCTTTTTGGTATTAGGAAAACTCTTACGTTTTTCACGCCATTTTCTATCCCATATCCACGATTGGTATTTAAAGTTACGGGTAGCAGATCTGATTATTAGATTAACGTTGTCCTTACGTGCCGCTGCATGCATGCGCTTAAACGCTTCATAAGCTTCTTGACGAAGGTAATAGCCTTTTCTATTCGCATATACGCTATCTACTTCTACAAAGCCTTGATGTGTTTTTGGGTTGAATTTACCCGTTAGATATTTTTCAACTTCTTGGGCAGAAATAGTATTCGCTACTTTTTGCGCCTTAACATCAGCAGATGCTGTGAACGCGAACAACAGTAAACATGCTATAAAACAAGCTATAGCTATGGTGTTATTATTTTTGGTTGACCACTGTTTTATCATTGTTAGATCTTTAAATCTTCAAGGTAAAGTTGATACAGCTTAGGTTCCAATATCGAATTCACTGGAACTTCAATTTTTTGTGTATCTTTCGCAAATACCATTGCAGCCCGCATGATTTCATTGCTTATGTATTTAGTGTCCACATTTATCTTAAAGTTCGTAGGGATTTTTTGATTTACACTAGCTATATTAAAACCCCAAATACCAAACGACGGAATGGTGACGTGATAACTCAAGGTATCATCATAAACCGCATCTAGCGTCTTTTCTATGCCCCAAAACGTTCTATGCGTGAAAAATGGTGATGAACTCTGTGAGACAACGATACCATTTTCGGTCATGCGTTTACGAATCATGGTATAAAACTCGCGTGAATAGAGTTTATTCAGTGCCTCATTATGTGGATCAGGCATATCAATGATTACTCTATCATAGAGAATGCCAGCCTGATTGATAAAACTAAAAGCATCCGCATTAAATACGGTGACTTTATCGTTGGCAAAACTGTTTTGATTAAGCTTTGTTATCATTGCTAATGATGAGCTAATTCTTGTCATTTCAGGATCGATATCAACAAGATGAACCAGTTTTACATCATCATATTTGAGTACTTCCCGTATCGCCAAACCATCTCCACCCCCCAAAATAAGAATATTTTTTCTTTTGCCATGAATACTCATCATCGGATGCACTAGAGATTCGTGATAGCGATATTCATCTCTTGATGAAAATTGAATATGCCCATCAATATAGAGGCGTTGTTCTTTGGTAGCTGGCGATTGTGTGACAACGATGCGTTGGTAAGGCGTTTGTTTTTTATAAATAATCTGATCGAAGTACAAATGTTGCTCTGCAAAACTACTTAAACGCGTGCCAAAAACGGTGAAAGTGGTCAACATAAGCATCACAGCTACTGCAATAAATGTCATTAACCTTGGATGTTTGAGAAAATCACGAAAGAAATAAATATTGATTAAGGCTGTGATTATATTAATTAGGCCAATCGCAAAAGACGATTTTAACAAACCCAAGTGCGGTAATAAGAATAATGGAAACGCGACTGCTCCAATCAAACCACCGATGTAATCTAGTGACATCACATTAGCGATTGAATCTTTCATCGACTGTTTATGCGAAAGTACATTCATTAATAGTGGTATTTCCATACCTACTAAAGCACCTATGATAAATATCAAACAAAACATCACTGTGCTGTATAACGAATGTACATAGGGAAATGCTAAAATTAAGAGCAAGCTTGAAATTCCACCAAAAAAAGAAATAGCTATTTCTACATTGATAAAATTTTGAATCAAATTTTCAGAAAGTAGTTTTGACAGATAAGAACCAACACCCATAGCGAACATAAACAAACCAATAGTCAGCGAAAATTGGTAAACGCTATTTCCCAATAAATAACTCGATACCGTACCTATAATTAGCTGGTAAGCGATACCACACAAAGCCACAATAAGAATTGAAAAAAGTAAAATTGCGGCTTGTTGTTTACTGAGTGTCGAATAAGAAGGTGTCACAGGAATATGTTTTTAGGTACGTTGTAGTAAAAATGTTTATCTAATTGAAATAAAAATGCCCTCTGAATTAAGAGGGCATGGTCGAAGTTAGTTTCGTTTATTTGCCACGAGAGTGGCTTCCAGAACCTGCACGTCTTCTAGCACTTGGGGTTCCTTTTTTGGTTGCTCTTCGAGCAGCAGGGTTAGTACCTGTCGCGCGTTGACGACTTAACATGCTGCCAAGCATATATCCCATTAGTAAACCTGAGCCAGAAAATCCACTTTGACGTGATTCTTCTTGATTAGTCGCAATTAATTGATTGTTTTGGCCATCAACTTCCATCATAAATAAACTATCTTCACCTGGATCTTGTTTACCATTAGCATTCAAATCATCAAAGCTTAATAGCGAACCATTTTCACGAGCTCTGGTTCCTAGTGTGCTGGCATGTAGTGGTGGTTCCGCAGCATTTAAACTGTCGTTATATTTTTCAGCAAATTTTTCTAAGGCATTGTCCTCATTCACATCTGGAGTATTTTCAAAATTATTAGCGGTATCAGAGGCAACGCCTAAAATACGATCTAATTGCGCCGTACTTTCACTATTACCTCCCCCACTTAAAAACATATTGACTAAAACGACCGCAAAAACTGCAAATATAATGAATTTTAAATTGTTAAACATGTATTACACCTATAAAAAATAATTGATCAGATTGCTATAAAACGTAAGTAAAATGATCTTCATGAACACCATCTTCGAAGTAATCGTAAAGTGTTCCTGAATGTTTAAAACCAGATGCTATCAGAGTTTCACTTACCTTGCTGTAGTTTTGCGGAAAAGACAAAAATATCGCACGTGCCTCGTCTTTTCGAGCTTGTTGAATACCGATACTTACATCTTTATTTGTAAAAACGGCATCGCCTTCCTCATGCCAGCCAAAGCTATATGCGCCATCGGTATCGGCAATTTCAAAGATGGCATTAAACTGTACTGGGCAATCTTGCATAGGAACATCGTTAGCTAAAGATGAAGATTCTCTTAAACGTAAACTCAAGATCGTTTGTGCTTCATCTTCATCATAGTAATCCTTATGGATAATTTGTTCTTTAAAGCCAAGAGATTTATATAAATGTAAAGCAGCAGCATAAATAGCACCGTCCTCTTCATCAACATAATCACTGACTTTCACAAATAACATACGCCCATTTTTATCTTTTAAATGTTGAATTAATTCATTCAACATTATTCGGCCATTTCCTTGATTAGCGTAATCATCATGCACATAGGTCCATTCTAGCCAATAAGTATCATCACAAGCTGGTGGCATTGCATAACCAGTAACACCTATGATTCTGCCATTCGCTTCCATGACAAAATTATCCATAATGCCACCAATTTCTTGATAGCAGGCAAGCGCTTCTTCTGCGTCATCTTCGTCTTGTGATTCGATAACTTCGAATACAGGACGAATATCTTCTGGTTGCATTTCTCTTAAATGATTCATAGTTGAATAAGCCTGAATATTATTCTGCAAGCATCTTGCCACGAAGATGCTCTGTGACGGTTATTTTATCGGTATTGAAAGCATCTTTAAATACTGGGATAGCATTGTGCGGTTGGGTTTCACCACACATAAAAATATCTAACGCAGCATAATCGCGTTCTGGCCACGTATGAATACTGATATGTGATTCTGCTAATACTGCCACACCAGAAACACCTCCGTTGGGAGTGAAATGATGCAAATGGATATGTAGTAACGTTGCTCCACTTTTATCTACCGCAGTTCGTAAGGCTTGCTCGATATGATCTAGATCATCTAAATGTTTGGCATCCCAACAGTCTAATAAAATATGAGTGCCAGCAAAATCATAACCGTCACAAGTCATAAATAAATCTTGTGATTTATCATCATCAACGTAGGTTGGCCAATCTGGTAATTTTGATTTATTAGATGTGTTCGACATTAAATATCTGTTATGAGTTGTTATATTAGAGATTATAGTGAAAAGACACCCCCCTACTTTTGAGCTGTTTTGAGATAAAACAGTAAAAAGTGGGGGGGTGTCCTTTTATCTAGTATTTAGCGTTTTGTAATGCAGCAATACGTTCTTCTAACGGTGGATGCGTCATGAATAACTTTTTCATGCCATCTCCTAAACCACCAGCAATTCCAAATGCTGCCATCTCGCCTGGTAAGTCATGCGGTTGATTCACTTGTTGCAATTTTTGTAAAGCTGCGATCATCTTTTCGCGGCCAGCTAGATCAGCGCCCCCTTTATCCGCATGGAACTCTCGATAACGAGAGAACCACATGACAACAATATTCGCTAAGAAACCTAATAATACTTGTGCCACCATAGAGACTATAAAGTACGTTGCCCCGTAGCTGCTGCCTCCACCTTGTCTGTTGCCAGACATAATCGAATTCACCAAATGCGCAATCACTCGAGAGAAGAAGATAACAAAGGTATTCATAATACCTTGTAACAAGGTTTGGGTAACCATATCGCCATTGGCGACATGGGCTATCTCATGACCTAAAACTGCTTCAACTTCATCTGCAGTCATGTGATCAAGTAAACCGGTACTTACGGCAACAAGTGCGTTGTTTTTTCTCGCGCCTGTGGCGAATGCATTGGGTTCATTGGCATGGAAGATGCCAACATCAGGCATATCAATGCCGACTTTTTCAGCTTGGCGTTGTACCACATTAAATAACCAACGTTCTTGCTTCGAGGTTGGATTTTCAATTAGTTGCACGCCCATGCTTTTTATCGCTGAGCCTTTCGACATCAACAAGCTAATAAAAGAGCCTGCAAAACCCAAAACAAGCGACATTACAGCGATATAACCAAAACCCGCAGGTAATCCCATTGCCATGAAGTATTCGGTTAAACCAAAGGTTGCATCCAGTACATTCCAGACTAAACCTAATACCGCAACAACAGCAAAGTTTGTAATTAATAACAAACCAATTCTTTTCACTTTATTTTCCTCAAATAAAATTAATCAATTAACCTAAATATTGGGTCAATTATGACGTAATTCAAGTGCTTAGTTAACCATTAAAGTATTAGCATAGTATTTAGAAAAGTTGATAGATTATTAAATAAAACTTGGGTAAATCATTTCTTTTGGACTGTCACTTTTGGCTTAGATTGTTAACATAACATTCACTAAATTCGTATAAAGGGAAACTTGTGAGACAAAATCTTCAAAGAGCTGACAATAGCTTATTGAGTTATCCAATCCGTGAAGTTGTGATCATTGGTAAGGAATTAGAAAAACTCGGTGAATTTTCCATGATTTGGGAAAATATCGGAGATCCGGTATCCGCAGGGGAAACCGTACCCAAATGGATGCACGATGTGGTTCAAGAACAAGTCGCATCTGATAAAAGTTTTGCCTACACAGAAACCCAAGGCGCAATTTCAGCCAGAGAATATGTATTGGAGCATTTTTCTGATAAAAAGAAATGTACCGTTAATGATATTTTATTCTTTAACGGTTTAGGCGAAGCGATCAATAAGGTAATGAATAACTTACCTAAAGAGACACGCGTGCTTGTGCCCTCACCTACTTATCCTTCACATGCCACCGCTGAATCAATGCATGCTGGTTGTTCCTTTATCAGTTATGGCTTAGACCCAGAAAATGATTGGGAACCCGATGTTGAAGAAATAGAAAACAAGATTAAATACAATGACCATGTAGTCGCGATATTAGTCATTAATCCCAATAACCCGACTGGCAGTGTTTACAAAAAAGAAACCTTAGAAAAAATAGTTGCCATCGCAAAAGAATACGAATGCTTTGTAATTTTTGATGAGATTTACCATCACATGGTATTTGATGGGGTAAAAACCACCTTACTGCATGAAATAATTGGTGATGTACCAGGAATAAGCATGAAAGGTATCAGTAAGGATATCCCTTGGCCAGGTTCTCGTTGTGGTTGGATTGAAGTTTACAATGCCGAACAAGATCCTGACTTCAAGGCATTTATAAATATTATACTTCTCAATAAGATGTTAGAGGTGTGCTCTACTACACTCCCACAAATTGTTTTACCCCATTTGTACGAGCATCCTGAATATCCTGCTTATCTTCAATCACGCATTGATAAATATCAAAAACGTGCCGCGCAAGCCTGTGATTTTTTTAGTCAATTTCCACAGATTAGAGTGAATAAACCAAAAGGTGTGTTTTATTTAGTGGTCGAACTATTGGATTGCCCGCGCAAAACATTAGAATCCATTAACAAAGAAGTACGCTTGAAACTTGACGATTTGGAGAATTCATCAGCACATTTTGAGAATAATGCGGATTTTCAATTTTCTTACGAACTGATGGGCAGCAAAGGTGTCTGTGTAGTACCGCTGAGTGGTTTTGGCTCATCAATCAATGGCTTTAGGATGACACTGTTACAAGAAGATGATGCCATATTCACTCAGACCTTAGAAAAGATAGGAAGTGGTATTACAGAATATTACGCGTAGCTCATTTTAAAAATGACTTATATCGATTTTAAGATAAGTGTAAACTAATTCTATACAGTATAAAAAATAAGGGCTCTGTTCATGCGAAAACTATTCTTGTTAATTCTTTCATTTTTCTTAGTCGCGTGTGATGGTTTTGATATTAATTCAGATGATAATCTGTCTGAAGATTCTACTGATAGAATTTTTACCCGGCCCGAGCTTGCATTTAATATTTTATACTCATCTATTGTTTTAAATGACAGTGGATTCAGCAATGCTAGAGATGGTTTCGTAGTACTTTTTACCAATACATCTGAGCTAATTCAAATTGAATTTAGATCAGATAATAATGATGATGC
>CALJIH010000210.1 GCA_937974135.1 uncultured Cocleimonas sp.
CTGAAAACACCAGTGCCTAACGCGAATGTTCGAGTAGATCCAGGTGTACAACAAGGTGATGAAGTTAGTGGTTATTATGACCCAATGATCGCCAAGTTAATTGTTTGGCACCAGGATCGAGACAGTGCCTTGCGTCAGATGAAAGCAGCGTTGATGGATTACCAAATTCTTGGTTTAAATACTAATTTAGAGTTTCTTAATAAACTGTTTTCCGCCCCTGCATTCGCAAATGCTGATCTTGATACAGGATTTATAGAAAAAAATGAATCAGTGCTATTCGAGAATAGCACCAACCAGATTTCACCTCCTGGTGAGATATTGGCTTTAACTTGTTTGTACGAGTTATTACAGATCAAGTCAAAAGCCAAAGCTGTACTGTCAGCTAGCGCTGACCCCCTATCTCCGTGGGGGGTTAGTGATGGCTGGCATCTTAATTTGAACAATTCTATTGTTATAGAGTTAGAATTTAATCAACAGCATAATCGTATTATAGTCGAACATCGTGGTAGTGGTTTTAAATTATCATTTCAAGACAATAATGAGCAGCTATTCATTTCAGGAAAAATGCATGATGAAAATGTGCTTATAGCTGATTTTGATGGGCGTAAAATAAGTGCAGTTTTTATCAAGAAAAATCAACAAATTACCGCTTTGTTTGAAGGACGTGTGTGGGATTTTCAAGTATATGATCCGCGCATTTATGACTCAGATAATGAAACTCAAGATGGTGGTCTAGTTGCACCTATGCCATGCACAGTGATTTCTATTGAAGTGGCTACTGGTGATGAAGTTAAAAAAGGTGATGCCCTTATCGTTGTTGAAGCGATGAAGATGGAGCATTCCATTGTTGCCGCGAGAGATGGCACTATCAAAGAGATATTTTACGCTGTTGGTAATCAAGTAGAAGATGGCGATGAATTGTTGAGTATGGAGTAAATTGGTAAAATCATGTCATTGCCTGATAACGTAAAAATCGTCGAAGTTGGTGCACGAGATGGTTTGCAAAATGAATCTGTTCCTTTGTCTATTGAGGTAAAGATTGAATTAATCGAACGTTTAGCTGATGCAGGATTATCGGTCGTTGAAGCAACCAGCTTTGTTTCACCCAAATGGGTGCCACAAATGGCAGGTAGCGCTGAGGTTTTCAAAGGCATTAATCGTGCATCTAATACTAATTACCCTGTTTTAGTGCCCAATTTAAAAGGACTAGAGGCCGCTCTTGAATGTGGTGTTGATGAAATCGCGGTGTTTGCGGCAGCATCCGAATCGTTTTCCCAAAAAAATATTAACTGTAGCATTGCAGAAAGTATTCATAGATATACAGAAGTTATTGAAAAAGCCTTAGCAGAAAAATTAAAAGTTCGAGCTTATGTTTCGTGCGTTTTAGGTTGCCCTTACGAGGGGGATATATCCCTCAATAAAGTAGCTGAGGTATCAAGACACTTGAGTGATCTTGGTTGTTACGAGGTATCTTTGGGCGATACTATTGGAGTAGGCACTCCTCTAAAAGCCCAAAAGATGATTGAAGAAGTTTCAAAATATGTCCCAACTCAACAGTTAGCCGCGCATTTTCATGATACCTATGGTCAAGCATTGGCCAATATATTTGCAGTACTACAAGTTGGTGTTTCGACCATAGATAGCTCAGTGTCTGGGTTGGGTGGTTGTCCTTATGCAAAGGGAGCAACTGGAAATGTGGCAACCGAAGATGTGGTTTACATGTTAAATGGCATGGGAATTGAAACAGGCATAGACCTGGGTAAATTACTTGATGCAGGGCATTTTATCTCTAAGCAGTTGGGTCGTAAGCCTAATTCACATCTAGGACTAACAAAGGCTGATTTTTAGAATTATATTCCTGATTATCAATATTTAACTATAATTGGATTGTCATTCAAGAATTTAGGACAATGCAATGCCTTTGTCAGAACCTGTGCAACGAAAAAAGCTTCATGATCGAAAGATAATTTGTGAAGGTTTCAAGCGCGATGATAACTTATGGGATATTGAAGCGCACCTAATAGACAAACGCACCTTTGATTGTAGCTACGATGAAGTGCATCGTAATGGAAAAATCATAGCGGGTGAGCCAGTACATGATATGTATTTAAGGATCACAATCGATATAAAATTTGTGATCCACGAAGTTCAGGCTATATCGGATGCAACTCCTTTTAATGTATGCCCCAAAGCAGTAGTAGCTATGCAAGAATTGAAAGGTTTGAGGATCGGTACTGGTTGGATTCGAGATGCAAAAAAAATTATCGGTTCAAAAATAAGTTGTACTCACTTAATGGATCTACTCAGCCCAATAGCCACCACTGCCTATCAAACCTTATATGCTGAGCTTGAAGAGAAAGCAAGAAAACTGCCCAAAAGGGAGAAACCCGCCATTATCGACACCTGTTTAGCGTTAGCAGCCGATGGAGAGATAGTAGCAAAACGTTGGCCCGAGTTTTATAAGCCAAATCTTGATCAATTAGAAAATAAATAATCTATGCATTATGTACATTATTTCATCATAAATAATGGTTAACTAAATTTAGAAATAACATGTCATGCTGTTGATTAATCTAAAAGTTCAGTACGTCCTCGATATTCATTAAGTGCTTCTGGGTTTGCCAATGATTCACTGTTTTTGATTGCTTCATTATGAATGCAACATCGAACGGCAATCTCAACAATTTTTCCACTTTTTGTACGAGGAATATCGTTCACTTGCAACACTTTAGCAGGTACATGCCGAGGAGTTGTATTATTTCGAATTTGTAATTTAATTTTTTGGATTAATTTATCATCCAATATTAAATTATCACTTAACTTTACAAACAGTATCACTCTGACATCATCTTTCCAGTTTTGCCCGACTACAATTGATTCTTGTACTTCATCGAGTTTTTCAACTTGGCGATAAATCTCGGCTGTTCCTATTCTTACGCCACCCGGGTTTAATACAGTATCAGAGCGACCATAAAAGATTAAACCACCTGTGTCAGTTTCACTGACATAATCACCATGGCACCAGATATTCTTATATTTTGCAAAATAAGCATCATGATATTTCTCATTATCAGGATCATTCCAAAAGTAAATAGGCATTGAAGGGAAGGGGGCAATA
>CALJIH010000211.1 GCA_937974135.1 uncultured Cocleimonas sp.
ATCGTATGCGCTGCATCACCAATTAATGCGATTCTCGGTAAGACGTAAGGTTTTGCTTGAGAACCACGTAACGGAAAAGCCGCACGCTCGCTAACTTTATTAATTTTACCTAGCTTATGTTCAAACGCATCACCTAGTGCAGACTTAAAGTCAGTTTTGTTTAGGGATAAATAATAATCTGCGCGATCAGAAGGCAAGGTCCAGACAATCGAACAACTTCCATCTGGCAATGGTAAAAAGGCTAACGGCCCCGTCGATTGAAAACATTGCCAAGCCGTGTATTCATGATGATGCTGGGTTTTTACTGTCGCAACTAAACCGCGTTGACCATAATCATCGATATCAATATCAATACCCGCCATTTCTCGTATTTGAGAATTTGCCCCATCTGCACCAACAATTAATTCAGCGCTAATTTGAGTGTTATTATCTAAATTCACCACAACACAATCATCTAATACTTCAAATGAGTGTAGTTTTACAGGTTGATAGACCTTGGTATTTGGCGATTCAGCTAATGTGTTTGCAACGGCATTCTGAATCACAGAATTTTCAATTATATGACCTAAATCAGGTTCACCAATATCAGCCGCATCAAATCGAACATTGCCACTACCATCACCTTCGCCATCCCAAACGTCCATAACTTCATAGGGTAAGGCGCGCATTGACAACATAGCATCCCAAGCACCGATCTTTACAAAGGCATTTTGTGAGGCTCTGCTTATGGCAGATACACGTAAATCATAATCTGAGTGTTCATCAAAGGGTTTCAGCTTATTTGCTTCAATAACAGCTATTTTTTTACCCGTTTGAGCCAGCAAGCAAGCGAAGCTTGCCCCGACCATTCCTCCACCATTAACAATCACATCATAGTGGTTTGCTGACTTTGCTTTTCTGTTAGTAGTCATGATGAAACCCGCAAAGCTAAACCGCGCGCTAATCGGGATTGCCGATGATTAATCCCCATACTTTGACGAGAAATCCATTTACGCATTGGAGTGACACGATCTACAGCTAATAAACCACCGGCCCTAGCATGTCCTAAAATCATATTGTCGTTTGAAAATAAACGCACTAAAGAATCCGTGTAGCGAATCGTATTTTTAAGATCTGCTTGCCGTATTTCTTCATAATCAATCAATAGTTCAGGAATGGTTTTTATTTTATTCGCCGTTAAATCAGCCACGAGGTCTGAAAGCACGGCTACATCGCGCAACGCCAAATTCAAACCTTGACCTGCCACAGGGTGCAAGGTATGCGAGGCATTACCAATAATTACTGTACGGTAAGCGGTGTTTTTATCCGATGTCACTAGTGACAATGGATAACATGAGCGCTTACCTACCTTGGTAAATTTACCCAAGCGATAACCAAATGCTTCACCGAGTTGTTCAAGAAAAGCATTGTCACCCAATTCCATAACGGCATCTAGCTCGTCAGTACCGTTATCAGTTTTGTGAGTCCAAACTAAGGAACTTCGATTTCCCGTCATCGGTAATAAAGCGATCGGACCATTTTCTGTGAAGCGTTCGAATGCCTGCCCTTGATGTGGTTTCTGAGTAGAAACGTTAGCTATGATTGCAGATTGTTGGTAATCAGAAACGGTCGTTTTGATACCTGATAGCTCTCTTACTTTAGAATTTGTTCCATCTGCAGCAACCAATAAACGTGATGTTAGTGCAATCGTTTCATCACCTTGCTTAACGATTAGCTTTACTGACCGATCATTTTCTTCAATAACTTCAACAACACCCGCAGGTATTATTTGCTCTATGTTCGATTCGGCTAGAGTTTTGTAGAGTTGTTGTCCTAATACTCGACTTTCAATCAAATAACCTAAAGAAGGTACTTTCTCTTTTTTAGCCGTTAATCGTGTCGCACCAAAATGACCACGATCTGAAATATGGATTTGTTTAATCGGTGATGTTTGCGGTTGTAGCTCATCCCACAATCCCATACCTTTAAAAATCAAACTTGAACCATGTGACAAAGCAATCGAACGATCATCATAGGAAGGCTGGCTCTGAGCATTGTGTTCGAATGCATCTATCATACAAATGTTTAAATGATAGGGAGCTTTAGTAAGAGGTAGTAAGGCAATTGCTAGACTTGCACCAACCATGCCGCCGCCGACGATGATTACGTCATAATGATTGTCTGAGAATGGATTTGGTTTACGAGGCATATCTTTATTTAAACCTAATTCAATATTCGGAAAGTTAACTATATCTGTAATAAATCTCATTAGTTCGGCCACGTCATTACAAAGGCGACGAAATAATAAAGTTAGCTATTTACAAAACAAAGCGGCAAGATCGATAAAAAGAGAGGAGATGTCTTTTTTAATCATTTAAATACTGTTCTTTAAAATTCAACTAACTCAATATTATGTTCAGCAGCTACAAAAAAGTCACTTTCATTCAAAAAACGCAGTACATATTTTCCTGCTTTTTTGGGTAATGTGATTTTAGCCTCGCTTTTACCTTTCGTATTTGTCAGTTGAATAGGTTTTATTACATCATCAGTTTCATTATTTTCTTCAGAAAATAGAACTATTCTAGCTTCAGAACGAGCATGTGCTTCCCAAGAGATATCAATTGTACTTCCAATTTTTGCTGTTTTTGGAGCTTTTATCTTTACGGTTTGGGGGGTTAATTTAATTTTCTGTTCAAACATAGGCCTACGATCATACTCGCTAAACCAACGTAATACATAATCACCAGGCAATGATGGTAATAATAATTTC
>CALJIH010000212.1 GCA_937974135.1 uncultured Cocleimonas sp.
TATCTTTGCATCTTTGATGGATTCATCCATCACAAATAAAGAAACGGGAATAGACACTTCTTCATTTGGTCCCAACACACGCGGTAAACTAGTCTGTAGCATTAAGGGTTGACGCACAAAGATCTCTTGTTGTGCTCTACCATATGATGCAACGTTGTTAATATTATTACCAGCAACTAGCATCACTCGAACGGCACCTAGATAAGGGGGTAATTCAACTTCATGCTCCGCGGTTTCACCAGCCTTTAAATTAAAGGGGCCAAGATATTTAACTACGGGAGGAAAGCGTCTTTTTTTGTTGTCATCATCGTCATTCTCTTCTTCATCGCCACCACCAAGTGCTAACATCCTTTCAAGTTTGCCGCCGTAAGCGCCGACAACATCATCAAACAAATCCCATGTTTTTACCCCTAAAGCTTCTTTACGGTAAAAATAACGGTGTAAGTTTGGTGTTTTAAATGAGGTTAAACCTAATAGACCTTCATCTACAATAGCCAATGTATAATTCATTGCTTGGCCATTTTCTTCACTGACTTTAACTACTTGTTTAGACTCAGGTTTCCATTCATTGCTTGCTTCGAGTTTGGGAAATAAATAACTCTTTGGGTTACTCACTTTAATGGGAATGATGCCGTATAAACGAATCGGACGATCATTACTTTTACTTTCATGTGGTTGTAATAGGGTCATATGTACATAGATATTTGGAGCCATTTTCTCAGTAATATCTAATTTGAACTGCACCCGACTATCTTCACCTTCTTGTTTAGCGGCTTGCTCAAACTCTACCCAGCGTTGCTGTAAAATTTCACTTCCGGTTTCAATGGTTAGTAATGCACGACCTTGAGCTGCGGCGGGTAATTGAATTGTTGCAGTCTCGCCTACATTGTATGCAGGCTTATCTGAAAAAAGATTTAAGCGGCTAGCTGCACCACTGCCTTCTTCCTGGGCGCGTCCCGCCCAGCCTGGCCAATCAATATAAACGGTTTTGCCCGTACAATGATTTCCTTGTAAATCACAAGCGCGAATTAAATATCGACCCCATTCAGGGTATTTAATTTGAAATTTCCACTCGCCCGATCCATTGGTAGTATTTACAGTATCTTGTTGGAGTAACTGTTTGTGTTTGCTATCGGCATATTGTGCCAGTGAATCGGCAGACTTATCCCACCACCATTTCCAATGAACTTTATATAAACTGACTTGGATTTTATCTAAAGAGATATCTTCGCCTTTAGCATTCAAACTGGCTAAGTTAACGGTATGCATTACATCAGTTAGTAACATGCCGCGGGTAGCATCACCTTTGGGTAGTTTTAAACCAACGTAGTTCTCATAAGGGTGATAATCGACGCTATTTCTGCTAATACTGAATGCCCCGCCTTCTTCAAAAACACGCGAAGTAAATTTGGCTTTCAGCATTCCAGCGGGCTTTCCGTCGACTTTTAGTGCTTTGTTAAAACGTAAGTAGCCGTTTTCATCGAGGCGCCCTTGGAGTAGCGCCTGATCTTTACTGCGCAAGTTTCTGGCAGGATCGTCAAAGACATAGTCATTATATTTGCCAAAAGTTGTTTTCTTTTTTGCGAACTTGACTGAAATATCTGCTTTAAGTTTATTTGCGGTAGCTCCGTGTAACCATTGTGAAAAAAGTGTGCCCTCTATCTCGCCATCAGAGCTATAAAGCACTTCTGTATCTTTTTCAGCATTGGCTTTATCTTTGAACGATAATTCTAATTTCAGGCGATTTGGTCTAACAGTTTCAACCATTAATGATTTACTAAAAGTGCTGCCTCCAACAAAAGCTTTGATCAACCAATTACCAGTTTGTGCTTTTTCTGCAGTTTTGAATGTAAATGCATAAAACCCACCAACAGAATCTGTACTGGTTTTTGTTTTCACTATTCGGCCTTGAGGGTCGATTAATTTCATCGTAACAGGGTAATTCTCTGGAAGCTTTTCTTCGGTGCTTTTTATAGATTGTTTATTTTGTAATACAAAAGTCAGAAAAATATTGTCACCAGGCCGCCACACACCACGTTCACCGTAGATGTATCCTTTAATGCCTTTTTTGCTTTTTTCACCACCCACATCAAAGTGGCTCACTGCTAATGCAGTTTTAGTGTTGAGTTTTAAATACGTTGTATCTTCAAACTTTTTGGCGACCAGTAAAAATGGGGTTTCGTTAAGTTTAATATTGGCAAAACCAGAACCATCTGAAGTACCTTTAGATAATAATTGCCCTTGGAAATTACGCACTTCAAATTCCGTTCCAGTCAATGGTTTAGCGGTACGTAGATCAGTCGATATGACCTGCAGGTTTCCTTTAGCATCTTGTTTGGTAATTAAACCGATATTACTTGCGATGAAATTCTGGTGAGAGATTGTATTATTATTACCATAGGCATAATACGAATCCGAACAAGGGTTGTTGCGCTGCTCCCATTGATAGTTGTAGTCATAATAATTATCTTCAACATAATCACTTATACCATCCCAACCGCTAGCTTGTTTGACACCGTTGTCTTCCCAGTTTTTAAGGAGCGTTTCACGTTTATCTGGAGCAGGTGTAGAGGCTGGACAATCATAACTTGAATGACGTCGTTTAATGGATATGGACAAACGCAATAAACCGCCGGGGTGTTCTTTCATCAAGTCAGTAACATTAAATGAATAACGATTCCATTGGTTTGGATCGGCGGGTTTTAAGGGGATCGTTTTACGCCATAAATAACGGCCACCACGATTGATTTCTGTCGCACTTGAAAGACCATTAATTTGTAAGAATTGTGGGATATTTTCAGGGTAGATTTTAAATGCAGTAACATCTACGGCATTGACCCCAACAGCATCAAATGGAATATCTAAGATTGCATTAGGCGGTAAAATAGTACCTTTGCCTGCAAATTTCACCTGTGGCTTAGCATCATTAAAATTCACTTTTTGCTCAATTAAATCAGCTAAGACTTTACTGCCGTGTTTGGCTTTTATGCCTTTATGCAGTTTAACCAAATACTCACCCGTTATATTTCGTTTTGGGTAAATATTTATGGTATTGCCTTTAATATTTTTACTGTGTTTAATTTTGGCTAATTCAACCAGTCCTTTTAAATTTTGATTTCTATCTAATTCATCTGAAAATCGAACTTCAACATAAGGAATGCTCTTTGCTTCATGGATGACTTCGATATTAGTGATTTCAAAAGCGTTCAAACTAGGGATAGCAATATCCTTTTGTCCCTTAGTTTTTATATTTATTTTTTCGCCATCCCAACTTAATTTGAGCGTACTTTCAAAGCTATCACGTTTTATGCCTCGAATAATGAAGTTATGCTCTTTACCATTTTCATCATGTAGCCATTCCACGGGTAATGATTGATCTTGTAAGGACGCTTTCAGGATTTCTGTTACTGCTTTATCTGGAACACTATCAGAGACTAAGAGCTGTCCTTTCAATAACATTTCTTCAGGTTTATCGGTGATTGATTCTAAACCAAATGTATTTATCTGATATTCCAATGGGATGACGTTAAAGGCGAATTGAAACGGTGCCACTTCTGCTGGAACATCTTTGAAGCCTAAGGGTTTGATGCTTACTTTGTACGTTGTGCCCGGTGATAATGGCTCCAATGGTTTCCAAATTATTTTTGACTTACTTACAAATACAGGTTTTCCCTTTATTGCAGGGGAAATGAACATGACTTTGCTGGCATCTTTGCCAACTTTAGTATCGCTAATAACATCTCGATTAAAGTGAATCTGAATGGGGCTTTTTTTAGAAACGATACCTTGTGTATGCCAGCCACTTAACTTATCCCAATTAAAGGCATTTTGATTAATGCTATCTTGATCATTATCTTGTTGATCAAGATTTTCATCTTTTTTGGTTTCTTCGGCTTGATTTTCTGTGTTTAAAGTAGATGCTTCAGATGTTGTTTTTTCAGTACTGCTGTCTTTACTATTTTCAAGTGCATCAGAGTTGCTGATACTCGTGCTAGTTTTAGCAACATCTGATTTATTTTGTTTGTCTTTTTGAGTTGATCCACCACAAGCAGTTAATAGGCTGATTAATAGTAAACTTACTAGCGATTTTGAAACACTCATTACAGTCATTGCTACCCTTCAATGTTAATTGCATGTTTGATTTTGTTTAACTATATCAGTTTTGTTGAAACATCCTGTGGAAGATTTTACGTTTAATTTAAGGAGTTTTTATGCAGAAACTAAAACAGTTAAATATTTCTGTTTAAATAAGCTCTGTAAATAATACTTTAAATGAAAACCCCTCAAAAGTAGGGGGGTGTATTCAACAAGCTTAACAGAACAGTCTTTTATCATTAATTTAAGCCATATTTTGGTTAATCACATAATCTAAGCCACTACAAACAGCTGCTACTTGAGCTTGAATACAGATTTCATCATTGATGTTTTCGCTATCTGGGTAAACTTCAGTAGTTGTGCTATAGGTGCAATTTGTCATACCTGTAGCTAAACCTAGTTTTGAAATTTCATAGTTAATCACGCCTGCTTGCGTCGCTTTTACGCCAATGATCTCTCCGTTTTCATCTGAAGGGGCAATATGAGTAACTTTCTTTACTCCGTTAATTATTGCTGTTTGAAAATCATTTGCTGGTTTTTCGCTATCACCCACCAAATATAAACCATCAGGAATATCCCAATACGGTTGATGAATATTATCTCGTGCAGCAAGTGCTGGTCTGAATTCACTATTATCTGTATCAGTAGTTTCATGCAGATCTATATGCACCAAAACATCTAAATTCTGCTGTTTAAGATATTTCATCAAAAGCAATGCTTCTTCTGCGTCTCCATCTGCTTTGAACGATCTGTTAGGATCAACACAATATGGATTCCAACGATTGATTGTTTCGTAACCCCATGGACTCACACAAGGTGCAACAAGAATATTAAAGTTATGACTGTATTGTTCTGCAGAAGTTTCTAAAAACCGCAAAGCTCCTTGAACACCACTGGTTTCATACCCATGCACACCACCTGTTATTAAAACAAATGGGTTTGTAGCTCTCCAGTTTTCGCTTTTTATAATAAATAACGGATAGTTTTGAGGCGAATATGAAAGAGCGCCATATTGTTCTACATCAAATTTAGTTCTTAAAGCATCTATTTTTGCCAGCACCTCAAGAGTATAAGAACGTTTGATATCTTGCTTTTCTAGCCATTCTAATTTGTTATTTTGAGTCCACTTTTTATTTGGGCTACCGATTGGATATTGTTGATTTACGGTCATTGGTTTACTCGACTTTAATTTATTGTTTTAAGATAACATAAGTTTACCTTTTATCACTTTTCATTATTCCCTACATTATTGAATGTATAGGGTATTCAAAAGAGATATGGTCTAAGATTTTTTATACGTCAAAAGATAGAATGGGAGCATCTAATAGAGGTGATTACTGTTACGATTTAGCGCGAAGTATCCACAAAGGAACGAGTAGTGCTATAGGTGAAATATCTCACCTAACAAGAATTATTTGGCTTTATAAACTGCTTAATTTGATCTTTGATTTAGCAAATACTCTAGCAAAACGTTTACCTAATTCTAACTGACCACTCGTATTGTAATGCAACAAGTCATTACGTTTTTCTAAATCAGATGTCTTGATTAAATGGCAGTTTCGTATGCGTTGTTGTGCTAAATTTTGCGCAGTTTGTACTGCATGTGTAGCTGGAAATAACGCCAGTGGAGGATTTACTTTTCCCATTAAAAAAGCAACGCTAGGTGCATTTAATTCATGCCTTAATGCACTAACGAAGCTATTCAAATTATTCGCATATTGTTTAGCTGCAATTGGATACTTCGCATCTTGTTCACCTTGCATCCAGAGTATGCCTGCAAAAATTGAGTTTTCTTCATCAAAGGGAATTTTAGCTGTTTTGACCAACTTCTTAAATAAAGCACCGGCGCTTGCATTTCTCGTGCTATTTGCTTTTGCTGCGTTCCATTGAGGATGCCAAGCAAACATCGATGTACCACCAACCGCAAATTTTATCAGTTTAATTTTGTTATGAGGATATCGCCTAGCAATTTCATGAGCAAAGCCTATTTCTGGGCCAAAGTGTTTGAATCTACTTAAACTTGTTTTGTATCCATTAAAATAAAAACTGACATTACTTGGATCGCGACGATAGTGTGCGGACAATTCACTAGTAGTACCTTGTCCTACCATATTGGACTGTCCTGCTAATAAAAAAACCAACTCTTTTGTTTGAGCAGTTGATGATGCTAACAAGCAAAAAACAAACAAAAGGTTAGAAGATATTTTCAAAAACAATCTTTGCATGCGTTGATAGGACTCATAATTATTATTGACCTATAACTCAGCATCATATGAGACTGATTTAATCAATATTTTAGGGTTTGTATAATACAGTAAATAAAGATCAGCTTTTATATAAATTAGTTATGTGAGTCACTATTAAAATATTAGGATTAGATATGTGCGCCTCAAGACTTGGATAAACTTAATTTTCCTCTTCTAGCAGCTCAGATGAGTCGGGGTTCAGTAAGACAATAGCTTTAGCAGGCTCGTTAAAACTGCACAAAAGTAGGGGGGTGTCTTTTTAAACTGTTTTCTCAGTATTTTTAATAGCTAAATGAATTGTGTAAGCTGAGCCTTGTTTAATTTTTTTATAATTACCAAATGTTTCTTTAAGGTTACGTTTCATGTATTGGCGCAGGCCATTTACGGTGACTAAATAGAGTTTTCCATCTGCTTTTAAACGTTCATGTGCATCATGTAGCATTAGCGACATCATTTCTTTACCGACCTTTGCAGGTACATTGGATGCAATTACGTTAAAGCGTTTGCTTTTGTTTACATGTTGAAAGCCATTGCTAAGCATTGCTGTTGCATTACTAATTTTATTTGCTTTGGCATTTTTATTGCTGTATTCAACAGCCATAAAATCCTTATCAACTAATAGGGTTTCACCTTTTGGAGCCAACTTTGCCATGGTTAAACCAATTGGCCCATAACCACAACCAAGATCAAGACAATCATCATTGGCTTGTATTTTGATGTACTTCATTAACAGTTTTGTACCTGCATCTATTTCCCGTGGTGAAAAAATCCCCCAGGTACTGTGATAGCTTAAAGTCTGTTCACAAAGTGTTTCGGTAAACGTAATATCTTGACGATATTCGTCGAGTTGTTTTTTATCTAACATCTTTTAGAAGATTACAGGAACTAAGTGATTACCTACCATCCAAGCATATACAATGGCTGCTAATCCAAGTAACCATAGAATGATTGCCGCTGTTTTACTTAGACCTTGTTTAAGTGACATTCCCCCGAGTAACGTAAATAAGAATAAGCAGCTGATCTTTGTTATGACAAATCCATCAGTAACAGAGTACCCTTTCAAGTAGGCGGTATAAATCCCTAGTAAAACTAGAACTAAAACCAAGAAATGAAAAATCGTAGTTAGAATAAAAGAACGGACTTTAGCCGAACTGGCGAGCATCAAACCACCAAGAATAAAGTAAAAAATAAAGACAAAAATGGCAACGCCTGAATGGGCTTTCGCTAATACTGTTGGATCCATATGTATTTCTCAAGTCAAAGATGCACGTTCAAACAGGTTGTTTAATCAGCCGATAATTTGTTAAATATGGCTTCAGCTTGTTTTTGTGCATCTGAAGTTGAAGTTGCTAGTGTACAAAAATGCCCCATTTTACGACCTTTACGGGCTTCTAATTTGCCGTAAAGGTGTAATTTAGTAGAAGTATTTTCTAATAAATTACTCCATTTAGGTTGGATGTTTTTATCTTTTCCTCCCCATAGGTCGCCCAGCATATTTGTCATAACAACGGGGCTGAGTAAGGTGCTATCGCCAAAAGGTAATCCACAGACCATTCTAACTTGTTGTTCAAACTGTGACGTAAGGCAAGCATCAATTGTAAAATGACCACTATTGTGTGTTCTCGGCGCCATCTCATTTACCAATAACTCGCCCTGTTTACTGACAAAAAACTCCACTGCTAAAACACCAACATATTCGAGTTTATCTGCAATTCGTTTGGCCGCTGCTTGGGCCGCTTTTATGATGTTTTCGTCAACATTAGACGGACATATGCTCTGATACAGAATGCCATCTTTATGAATGTTTTCAGAAACTGGGAAACAATCAGATTCACCCTCTGAATTTCTACCAAGCACTACTGATATTTCACACTCAAGATCTATGCGCTGTTCCAGTACACATGCAACCTGTCCAACTTCTTTAAACGCCGTTTCAACTTCATCAGCACTATTGATAGTATGTTGACCTTTACCGTCATAACCAAAGCGTGCTGTTTTTAAAATTGATGGAAATGTTAAGTCTTTAACAGCATTGGCAATATCCGAATGAGATTCGATTACTCCATAAGGTACGGGTAACAAACCGCAAGAAAGAATAAATTCTTTTTCAATAATACGATCTTGGGCTTTTTCAACGGCATTAGCAGATGGGTGAACAGGAACAGTCTCCGCCAATTGATTTAAAACATCCGCAGGAATATTTTCGAATTCGGTAGTGATGACATCGCATTGCGTAGACATCTGGGTTAATGCCTCGGCATCATCATAGTTAGCAATAATATGTTGATCAGCAAGTTGACCTGCTGGACTTCCAACGTCAGGTTCAAGCACAATAACTTTATAACCCATATTGCGCGCCGCAATAGTAAACATACGGCCTAATTGACCGCCACCTAACATACCGATTGTTGCACCAGGAAGTATTGCTGACATCTCTAATCTTGCTCAGGTGGAAGTGACATATTTAACGCTTTGTGTGTTTGCTTTTCACGAAAATCATTTAACTGAGATGCCAAGGCAGAATCATTGTTTGCCAGAACAGAGATTGCGAATAAAGCGGCATTTGTTGCACCAGCTTCACCAATAGCAAACGTAGCCACAGGGATTCCGGCGGGCATTTGTACAATCGAATGTAAGGAATCGACCCCTTTTAAATGACGAGAAGGTACAGGCACACCTAAAATTGGAATGGTTGTTTTAGCAGCTAACATGCCAGGAAGATGTGCAGCGCCACCAGCCCCTGCTATGATAAGCTCTATTCCGCGATCTTTTGCAGTGCTAGCATACTCAAAAAGTAAATCAGGCGTTCGATGTGCAGATACGACTTTGTATTCGTGAGGGATTCCAAATGCTTCAAGTTGTTCAACAGCTTTGGACATCACAGACCAATCGCTATTGCTCCCCATTACGACACCAACTATAGGAGTTGCTCCCGTTGTAGTCATGATTATTCCTTTAATCACAAAAAACGAAACATTATAACTCGAAAACTTAAGATTGGCACCAATCTTAAGTTTTCGAAGCTAAATCAAATGATTTAAAAAGTGAGTTGCTGAATGTTGACGTTCAAGCCCGGGCTGACTTGAATCATTAAACGAATTGGAGGACCAATATAACGATTCATATCTTCTTCAAAAATTTGATCAAAGGTGCCAATTTCTGCAATATCTGGAGCTGGTTGATTGAGCAACAATTTACGACCACCTCTATTATCCATTGCATACAAACGGAAGAACTCATTACCTCTTCGAGGAGTATTTGTATAATTCCAAAGCACGGACAGTTTATTTCTAAAGCCACGTTGTAAAGTAATAGGTGGTGATATTGCGGAGGTACCCGTTTGTTGCGCCCAGCCTCTTAATCCAGCTCCAGATAGACCTGCTCTTTGTTGAGGTGCCTGTTGGGGTTGTAAGTACTGATCCCAATTAGTTTGCGGTGCTTGTTGAACCACAACGTTTTGTTGTTGAGCTTGTTGCTGTGCCCTTTGTTGCGCTAATTGCTGTTGTCTCAGAGCTTGTTGTTGTGCTAATTGTTGCTGTCTTTGTTGTTGAGCAAGCTGTTGTTGTCTTTGAGCTTGTTGCTGTGCTTGAACGTTATTTGTAGATACCGGAGGTACATAAGCTTTACGCGGTGCGCGGTAAGTTGATGGACTACCTAGGTACTCCATTAGTGCAGCATATTTAGGCGTAGTTTCTTGTTGAAGGTGATCCAACATGCTAAAGAAGTTTTTAGGCTCTGGTTCACCAATACCATAATAGTGCAGCATTAAGCCACCACCCGATTGCTCCCATGTATCTAGAAAACGTCGATATGCTTGTTGCATACGTGGATCTTTCTGCGCACTCATAAACAGGTTAAGCACATCAGGATCTTTAACGGTATGCGGAGGATCGTATCGAATTAAATGTTGGCCAGATTCGTACGCGACCATTTCTAAGTTGTATTTATCTGCCATTGCTTTGTTAGCTGCTAATTGCCCTTGCAGTAAAGGCATTGCACCACCTTGAGGACCATTTGGAATCATGCCGCCGTTAAGAATCTCTTGGAACAAACGTGACTTACCACCGTCAGGATCTCTTAACCAACTTTTGACTGTTGCACGATTCTCTTTTTTCGCGATGTAGTCACCAAAGTATGGGCCAATACCAAAGGCATCTATGTGTCTACCACAACCATTTGCAGGTTTCCATAATGGACAATCAAGAATCTCCTTACCTACCCAAGGAACAGAATTCAGGGTACCTACGGCACATTTCACACGATTACGTTGACCGCCAAATTCCTTTTTAAAGATTTGACACATTTGCACACTGCGCATCGCATACCAATTTGCTGAAAGCAAAACACGGCGTTTTCCTTGAGGGACTTTTGGATATGGGAACTTCCAGATTCTATCCGCTTCACGAGCTGCGTAAGTTGCATTTGGGAAGATTGAATTCCAGACTTCATTTGAGAGCTCTACATAAACTTTTTGATCTCTACGCAAACGATTTTTCACCATACGTGCATATTGTTTCATATGATCATCGCTGGCTTTGTATGGAACACTTAACCAAGGTGTTGCATTGATTGCATTGGCAAGATCGACCATACGCTCAGCAGGAACACCTTTATCTCCCGTGTAAAATGCAGAACCGATAGTCGCGCGCTCATTCCACTCTACAGCTGTGTTTGCACGAATGTTTGACCAAGGCATGAATCTCATTGCATGCATGTCTCTTACGCGTGCTAAATAGTCTTTGTTGAAAATTTGGCGTTGGTAGGTTTTCTCCATGGCCTTTGGCACAATACGAATATTGCGAATATACTGGCCGTTTCTTCTGGGATCAGTGCGTGTGATTTGAAGCTTTAAATTACGCTTTGGAGATAGTAAATCGAATTCAATATGACCAGGACGTTGGTAACCCATGCGCAGATCACCTGTAATTTTCATCACACCTTCACCGTCATATAACACGACATAGCGACCAGTTGGGAAGAATTTAGAGAGCTTCCATGTTGCTGTAACACTGGTAAATATTGGTGCTTCTTGAGGAGTAGGTAATTGTCTTACCCAACCGTTCCCATCTAAAATGAGCTGGTCTTGTTCTTGAGAATTTAAGGATGTCTTTTTGGTACAACCAGGATCAATCGGCTGTTGCGCGCGCCAGTCATATTCACAGGATGTGAACCAACCTTTTGCACTTTTGAAGATATCCGTAAAGGGAATAGAAGTAGTCATCTTACCTAAGCCACCCACATTGATCCCCATCTTTGGGTTCTCGCTGTATCGTGCACTACTCGTTTGAATACTTAAAACCGCAATAGATATAAATAAAACCGTTTTTATAAAACGCGATAACATCTTCTTACTCCTTGAAAACTCTTATATTTTATTTAGTCCATTACTAAATTAGATCAGAACTATAAAGCATTTTTGAGCTTAGCTGTAAATCGTAATGTTGGCAAATAACTGCATACATTAACTAGTCTCAATTTCTGATAAGTGGGGTTCTAACTTGTTTTTTGCTGGATAATTGAGCAATAAAAGACACCCCTCTACTTTTATTCGTTTTTACCGCACTTTGCGGTTGACCTTTCTTCGTTCCAATATTTCTTCCGCTTTACCTCGATTAGGGCTGTTGACGGCAGTTTTGTTTCAAATTAAATGTATAAAAGCCAAGCAATAGCATTTTGATTGCGAATTAATCTTTTAGTTCTAGTTTTTTACCTGCTAGATATACAAGTAGCAGCACGGGTAAACCAATCAAAGCGGTCATAACAAAGAATTTTGAATAACCAATAGATTCAACCATGGTACCCGAATAACCACCTAACATTTTAGGGAAGAACACCATTAAAGAGCTAAACAAAGCATATTGCATTGCCGTAAACTTGACATTGGTAAGGCTGGATAAAAAAGCCACAAAGGCTGCACTGGCTAAACCCGCAGAGAGATTATCTGCCGATATAACTAGATATAACATAGGAACGTTGTACCCTATTTGAGCAAGCAACATAAATAAAAGATTGGTTGCAGCAGATAATAAAGCACCCAAGAAAAGGATTTTCATTACACCATAACGTACTGAGAGTATTCCACCGAGAAAACCACCCGCTATCGTCATAAATAAACCAAAGGTTTTAACGACACTGGCAATTTGGTTTTTAGAGTACCCAAGATCTTGGTAAAAAAGATTTGCGACAATACCCATGACGATATCGGAAACGCGATAAAAACCTATGAGCGCAAGAATGAGAATGGCTAGTTTTAGACCATAGCGTTTAAAAAAATCTAAAACTGGATTGATGTAGGTATCCATTACCATTTCTTTTCTAACAACACCAAGTTTAACCTGAGCATAAGCTAATAGTGCTGCGGCGCTGATTGCTGTTGCTAACCGACAAAGCTCAACAATAAATCCTGCAATTTGTTTATTCGCGAAAACATCTGTTAAGTATGTTTTGCTGGCTTTGACAGCTGAACTACTAAAATAAAATACGGCGATAAAGCCAAGTACACAAATAACGAATAACACCAAAATTCTTAAGTAGTCATTACCTGAATAACTTATGGTGTCAGCTCTTGCAATAGGTTCCTTAATAATTAATGTTGTAGCGATTCCAACGAGCATTACAGCGGCCATTATTGAATAACTGTATTGCCAAGCTTGATAATTATAGTTGCCCTTTTCTGTACCAAAATAACTGGCCAAATATAAAGCACCCGCACCTGCCACTAACATTCCAATTCTGTAACCTGCAATATAAGTGGATGACATTAAAGTTTGTAAATCAACGTTAGCAGACTCGATGCGATATGCATCAATCACGATATCTTGAGTTGCAGATGAAAAGCCTAACAATACGGCGGCTAATGCCATTATTGTTAAACTTTGTGGATTGGTTGGGTCAGTTGAGGCCATCCATAGAATGGCGATCATAATAGATATTTGCGACAGCAACATCCAACTGCGTCGTCTTCCTAAGGTATTTGTTAAAAATGGGATGGGCAATTTATCAACCAATGGTGCCCAGACAAATTTGAATGAGTAACCCAAAGCTGCCCAACTGAAAAACGTTACGGATGATTTACTAACACCAGCCTCACGAAGCCATAACCCTAACGAAGAAAAAATTAATAGAATAGGTAATCCCGCAGAAAAACCTAAAAAAAGCATTGTTACAACACGAGGGTGTTTAAAAGCTTTTAATGAATCCAACCAGCTTTGAGTATTTTGAGTAGCAGATGTTGTCATAGTTTAAGGACTATAAGTTTAAAGCTGGTTATCAAAGTATCGTTGTAAAAAGGTATCGAAATCCATATCTGTCTCGCTTTCTAATTCATCTTGCTGTTGTAAAGATTGTTCTGCAACGAGTTCGATTTTTTTATTAATGTGATCTTTTAGCTCACGTTCTAAAAAGTAATCTCGGTGTTCTTCAGATTTACGTTTAGCGAAACGATAGTAACTGCCATCTTTATTGAAAATATCATCTAAAACTTTTGCTGAAGGCGTTAATGATGAATCTTGAACTAATTCCATCTGGGCAGAAATTGCGTCAGTATAGAAATTTTCATTATGCGCTTGATTCAATATATCAGCCACACCTTGCATTTGTTCTAACATTTCTGTTGCCCAGTTTTTTAAAGTGATCGGTTTCCCATTCCTGCTTAGTTCCAATCCTGGTTTACGACCTCTATGCGCAACAATACTTTGATTGGCATCAATTTCTTTAGCCTCATCCGGATGAATATCAGGACTTTCTTGTAATAAACAAAACATCATAAATATTTCTAAGAAATACAACTGTTTGTGGGTGAGCCCAGCAGGCCTAAATGCATTAATATCGACTGATCGTAATTCTACGTATTGAATACCGCGTCGTTCTAAAGCACAGGTAGGTTTTTCGAATCCATCTAGCACTCTTTTTGGTCGAACACTGCTATAATATTCGTTCTCGATTTGCAATAAGTTGGTGTTCAACTGTAAGTATTCACCACCACTTTTTAGCCCTATATCAACATATTCTTGATGCGGTTTGCTGATCGCTTCGCGTAAACAGGCTATGTATTCTTCAAGACTATTGTAATTTGCTTTGACACCAGTGCTGTCTTCTCCGCTATTGGTGTAACCTATATCACCCATACGTAATGAAGTACCCCATTCTTCGTAAAAGGTATGTTCATTAAAATCTTTCATCCCTTTAGGTTTTTTTCCGTCTTCAATAAATGAGCGACAAACCGCGGGCGAAGTACCGAATAAATAGGGGATGATCCAACCATAACGCTGAATATTGCGCGTCATACCCATATATTTTGTATTTATAAAGGTCTGTTCTGCTTGCTTAGAAGCATTTTCAATACGCTGGAAAGCTGGCCAGAAATCGGTATCTACTGAATAATTAAAATGTACACCAGCAATCACTTGCATGACTTTTCCATAACGTTCTGCAAGACCTTGGCGATAGACTGATTTCATTTTCCCCGCGTTACTCGTGCCGTAATCTGCGATAGTTATGTCATCTTCTCCCCTTATCACACATGGCATGCTTGTGGTCCAAAGCAGTTCATTTTTAAGGTGTTGATAAACGAAAGTTTCTACGTCTAGTAAGAAGTCTAGGGACTTATGAGCACGGTCACAAGGTGGGGTGATCAGTTCCAGCATTGCTTCACCATAGTCGGTGGTAATCCAAGGATTTTTGAGTGCAGAGCCTAGAACTGTTGGGTGTGGCGTATTAGCTATACTGCCTTCAGTATTTACACGGAGGCTTTCTTTTTCTAATCCTGTTAGGGAATTCTTTAAAAGGGAGTGAGCGTTCTCTTGAATAATCTTTTTTAAACGCTCATTGAGAATTTTGTACAAGTTAGGCTTCCATACTTATTGTTTGTCAGTAAATGTTAGCAGTTTTTAGAGAAATGCGTTTATAAAATAAGGCAAAAAGCCTAAAAAGTAGGGGGGTGTCTTTTTAAACTATTAAATTATACTTGCATGGCAATTATGAGAATCGCTGAATATATCCATATAGTTGAATGGATAAAGAAAGCGATTTTATACTTTTTTAATAGCTTATCAGGATGGATACTACTTAAAATAAACGGTCGACCATCTGCAGGATTGCTGATCATATGCGTTGCTGGACCTTGGTATATATGTTCAAGTTTTTTATCAATAAAATTGGTGGCAGTATCTCGTACTAGTGACATTTCGCTTTCATCGACTTTGCCGTCCTGATTTTTATCGAACATATCAATAAAACTGTAACGATTTTGCTTCCATTCAGCCACTTGAGACGAAATTAAGCCATTTCTTTCAAATTCTGTACGATGTTTATTTAATGTTTCTAAATAACCCAATACATAGAGTGTCTCTCCAGGATAAATCGCTTTATAGCTATGATCGTTATAGCGATAGTTTGGTGTAATTACCTCAGCATTGCGTGGATCTATAGTACAACGACCTTTTTCGTCTTCTAAAATAAACCCTGCGGTACTGGAGATCATTTGTTTAGCATACCAAGCCATAACAGGCATTTCAGGGCTTGGGCCTCTCGCAGTTTCATTGTCGTAAAGGAGCACTTTTCCTTCAAGTTCGGCATAACCTTGGGCTGCAGAAGAAAGTTTTGTTGGTGCAGTATCTTCAATTAGTCTTATTCGCTTAAAAAATGCTAAAGCCCAAAAGAAACTTAAGATAACCATTACTGTTAGACAAATGCCTTTTAAAGTTCTTGAATCGCTATCTATCAAAAAGAAGGGTAAAAAAAGAGCGATATAGAAAAACGAACTACCAAAAGCAATGAAATTTCCTTTGAGTTTGGTAAAAGCACCTGAACTGGTGATGAAGAAATCGTTTGATAATGTTAGTTGGAAGACTCCAGAAATCCAGCATAAGTAGAGCAATGCAAATATGGAAAGTTGCAGTAAGGCCTTATCAACTGCTAACTTTCCAGTGAATACGGCCATAATTAATAATGCTATAAAACCGACCCATATTATGCCAACTAATGGTTTTAAATGTATATCTGGCCCTGGCAACATTGTTTTTTCTCAAACTTTTAAGATTGAAAACTGGCTGCAACATCCACGTCCTTTAACTCATCAATATGAAACTCTAAAAGATCAAATTCTTTGAAGCCGAAAATGTTTGCCACAACGTTATCAGGAAACTGCTGGATACGCGTATTACTCAAAGCGGCAGTATCATTATAAAACTCGCGACGATCAGAGATGCTTTCTTCTAAAGTACTGATACGTGTTTGTAAACGTAGAAAAGCATCGCTCGCTTTTAATTCAGGATAATCCTCTGCAACCGCAAATAATCCATTCAAACTTGCTTCAAGCTTCATTTCAGCTGCACCAAGTTGTGGGATATTTTGCGTTTTCATTGCTGATTCAACAAGATTACGTGCGTTAATGACTTTTTCTAAGGTTTCTTGTTCGTAATTCATGTGTTGCTTACAGGTATCAATCAACTTAGGTAATTCGCTATTTCGTTGTTTCAGTAATACATCGATATTACTCCAAGACTTTTTAGTATTGTTTTTCAGCGTCACAAGTTGATTGTATATAGAAATACCCCAAACGATTGGCGCTATAAATAAGCAGATAAATACAATTAAACTGAGATTCATAATTTTGTCCTGTTTATTTTTAGTATCTTTTGATTTTAGCAGAATCCATTAAGGTCAGCGGGATTTTGGACAAGTGGTAAATAGCAAAGTTTACTTTAGAAAGTTGAAGTTAATTGATGTTTAAAAGCTTCAATTTAAAACTTCAAAAAAGTGGGGGGGTGTCTTTTTTGTCTAATTTCTATTCAAATTAATACACCTAATACCTTTAGTCTGATAATAGGTGGCATTTCTTGACAGAAATACGGTACGAAAATTACACTAGACGCAATAATAAAAATAAAAAGCTAAGTAAGTAGCAATATCAGACCTATAACAACAAACAACAAGAATTAATAAAAAAGGTGTCTTCAACATGTCTAAGTCAGTTAAATTCGTAAAAATTGTATCTCCGATTGCATTAGCAATTGCACTTGCTGCATGTGGCGGTGGAGGCTCAGGTGCTGATTTTGGTTCTAACACAGGCGGTTCTACTGGTGGTGGAACTGGAGGCGAGACAGCAAACCCAGAAGATCAACTATTCACTCTTAGCCAAATTGAACTTGGTTTAACTGAATTGTCAGCAGGGGGTAGTACTGGAATTACCTTAGAGGTTCGAGATGAATTAGGTGCTTTGGCGAACGAGTCACTATCCATTGATTTAACATCACCTTGTATATCAAATGGTACTTCTACTATCGTCTCTCCTGTGGTTAGTCAAACTGGTGTATTTACATCTACCTACACTTCAATTGGTTGTGAAGGAACAGACGTGATAACAGCTACTTT
>CALJIH010000213.1 GCA_937974135.1 uncultured Cocleimonas sp.
TTTTAATTATTTATTACTTAATCTACAAAACTTTAGTTTAGAGCGTTTAGATTTAGTTTCAGATCAAGGCATCAACGCAAGGAGAATGTGAGCTTATACTGATACGTGATCATTCGAGTACGATGATAACGCCGAGCTGAAATGAAAGATGAATGCTCTACGCTAAAGTTCCTCGATAGTTCGGTTCTGGTTGGTATATATACAAATGTCGCCTGCGATACCCAAACCCTTCTCCACAATCTCACGCGCGGACAATTCCGTATTATCAATCAAGGCTCTCGCTGCGGATTGTGCAAACGGCCCGCCTGAACCAATCGCGATTAAGTTGTCTTCTGGATCAATCACATCACCATTACCAGTAATAATTAATGATGTTTCTTTATCTGCTACCGCTAGCAATGCTTCTAGTGAACGCATGCCACGATCTGTGCGCCAGTCTTTGGCTAATTCAATCGCTGCACGAGTTAAATTACCGTTATGTTCGTGCAACTTTGCTTCAAACTTTTCAAACAACGTAAAGGCATCGGCTGTTCCGCCAGCAAAACCTGCAATAACTTTATCGTTATATAAACGACGTACCTTGCGCGCATTACCTTTCATGATGGTATTGCCCAATGAGACTTGCCCATCACCACCAATTACCACTTTGCCGTCACGTCGTACCGATAATATGGTTGTACCTCTATATTGATCCATTTTTATTCCAATGTTGGCTTTAAAAAGACACCCCCCCACTTTTTAACTGTTTTTGCAGGGTAATGTAAATTAGATTATAAAATGATTGGGTTAGATTGGTCTATTTCAATAGTTAAAGTGAAAACCTTATGATTTTTACTCACACTCTTTGTAGATGAGACCAATGACAGTCATATTGAAACTCGTTATACTCGCCTCGCATTCGTTTTTGCATATGCGCTCGTAGCTCATCGGGATAGAGTGACGGCTTCCGAAGCCGTAGGTAGGGGGTTCGAGTCCCTCCGGGCGCGCCATTTTACTATTTAATACGTCTAAAAAGATGGCATACACGTATCTATAAAAAATACGAGATGCTTATCATGAGACTTATCAATTTTATTGGTCATCTTTTATTGTTAGTAATCATAGCACTAGCAATAATGACCACTCAAAAAGCACTGGCTAATACTGCTGGTGAAAGCGTTAAATCCGAGCAACAAGTATTAGATTCATTAAATACCATTTTAACGAGTTCTGACCCCAATGGCATTGAGCAGGCAATTTCAGTCCTTGATAAAAATTGGCGCGATGATTACATTCCTCAAATTTTAGAAACCATTGCTTACACGCGTAATAGTAGAAGTTCGGCGAGCACCATTCGCGTTCTAGAACGTAAAACCGGACAAAATTTTGGATCAGATTTAAATAAATGGTATTTCTGGTTATGGAATAAACCCTTAAATTTATCCGAAAATTACGCTAACTTTAAAGCATCGTTGTATCGGAATATTGATCCAAAGTTTGAAAAGTATTTTCGTGATAGACAAGCTTCAGCGCGTATCCGATTAGATGAAATCCGCTGGGGTGGTGTTCGCCAAGATGGAATTCCCCCCTTACGTGGTCCAAATATGGTCAGCGCTGGTAACGCAGGGTATCTGCAAGATAGCAACGTCGTTTTTGGGATTGAGATTAACGGCGATGCACGCGCTTATCCCAAGCGTATTTTAGCGTGGCATGAAATGTTTGTGGATACCATCGGTGGCGTCGATATTGCAGGTGTTTATTGCACCTTATGTGGCACGATTATTCCGTATAAAACTAAACTCAATGGTGTGGATTACGCTTTAGGTACTAGTGGGTTTTTGTATCGCTCAAATAAACTTATGTATGACCAAGCTACTCAATCGTTGTGGAATACGATTAAAGGCGAGCCAGTGTTAGGACCATTAGTGGATAAAGGCATCAAATTAGAACATTTAAGTGTCGTCACAACGACATGGGGTGAATGGAAGCGTCGCAATCCGAAAACCACGGTACTTTCTGAAAAAACAGGATTTAATCGTAATTATGGAGAAGGCATTGCATATCAAGATTATTTTGGTACACACGAACTCATGTTTAACACACCTTTTAGCGATACTCGTTTAAAAAACAAGCAAGAAGTACTTGCATTGAGATTTCCTGCATCACCTAAGCAGCAATTAGCCATTGATACTGAATTTTTAAATAAAAATTCACTGTATAAAAACCGCATTGGCCCTCAGAAATTATTGATACTCACTGATCGTTCAGGGGCAAACCGAGTGTATGATCCCAAAAATGTGAATTTTGTCAGTTATGATCGTGACAGTACTTTACAGGATGATAAAGGAACTAAGTGGACGCTAACTGAAAGTGAGTTAATCGCTCAAAACGATAATCGTCGCTTAAGCAATCTTCCTTATCATCGTGCATTTTGGTTTGGTTGGCACGCGACTTATCCGCAAACCCGACTAATTAAGTAATCTCATCATAAAAAATAATCTTTACTGACTGATTAAAAACTCAGCCAGTTTTGCATTCCCTTTTACACTAAAGTGACCATCACTGGGGAAGAAATAATCGCGAGTATTTTCTTTGAACACATCACCTAGCATGGTGATTGGTTTTTCAGTCTGTGCTTGAATTCTTTTACCTAACGTTTGATAAATATCATGTCTGATTTCAGGCTCAGGAAAAATAGTATAAAGCTGATACTCAAACTCGTATTTTTGGCTGAGGGCCTCTAGACGTGAGAATTCATTTTTAGTGATAGCCAGCCCTTTCGTTAACGCTTGCTCATTTTCTTCTGCACTATTTCGGATCATTGGTAATATTTGAAAGTAAGCAATACGTAGCAAATTAGAATGCTTCAGACCTAGATCAATAATAGTCTCAACCATCCCCTTATCACCTGGCTTGGGTGGGTTTATATTCATTTCACCAGGCTCTATACGCTGACCTTGAGAACGTTTTGCATCAGCATCAATATTATCGCCAAAATCATTTCCTGTAAAAAAGAAGAAATGGACTTTTTTGGGTCGCCAATTTTTCTTAACGATAAAACTCTCTAATCTATCTACTTCGTATAGTGTGCTTGAACCAGGTACAGACAAATTGGCGCAATTCAGATTTTTAGCTTTACAATAAATGGCGGGGAAAGCTTCTTCATCTTTGACCCCTTGGGCATAGGTAAACGAGTCACCCACAAAAATCACATCAGGATTACCATTTGCAGCTGGTGCACGATAGCCATCGGCAGTAATAGTTGTTTCCGCGTCATAATCTGGGGTCACGATACGAAAAACATTACTTGGCTGCACATAACTTATTTGCTGTTTCTTGCCATCCATATCAACAATACTAGGGCCTGGAGAAATGGGTGCAATATAACGGCTAGCGACTTCGCCAACCACAAATGCCATCAGCAAACTAAAGCCTAATAAAAATAAGTTAACGATGACTTTCATGTTTGTAGTTCTTCGTTTTTAGAATAATGTGTAAATAAATGGTGCGATTGCTGAACCCTGAGCAAGAACGAGTAATGCTCCAAGTAAAACCATAATCAGCATAATAGGAGCAAGCCAAAACTTTTTTCGCTCACGCATGAATGCCCATAAATCAGTTAATAAATCTAACATTGTAATTTCCTATTCTTTAAGTGTTGTTTAAACATTTAGATACTAAAAAGGTTTTTCTAAATGCTTGCTATCTCTTTGTTTACTAATTCTTCTATATGAATCATTGTTTGCATCTAGCTTGCGATTCATCGCATCTTTACCAAAAACTTTTAGCAATAATCCAATCGGGAAAATCAATAGGTAAAACATAATACCTAAAATAATCCGACTATTAATCCAACCTAAAACATTGCCTATTTTTAACCATACTGCGTTTACCGTACGTAGACTTTCTGGAACGATAAGTGCCAAAGCCCAGAAAACAGCCATGGTGATAAATGGCCAAATAGGCCATGTAGCTGCGGTTTTATCAAATATCCAAGGGAATAGTCCACCAAAAATTAAGGCAAACATGGTCCCCATAATAAAACCAAATTTACGTAAATCGGTCTTGGTAACTTCTGCTGTATTTGTTTCAGTATTCATATTGCTCTTCAGTTTTTAAAACCGCCTAAAAGTAAAGGAGGGTGTTGCTTATTAGGCTCACCAAGAGCCAAAAAGTATGCAGTTCCATCCAGAAATATCAGTACCGCATGCTGGTAGCGTAGTGGACTATCTAAAAAAGACACCCCCCTACTTTTTAATCATATTTAATCTAAAGCGAATTCATTTCGCCAATCGCCTTCTTCTTGCCATTCTGGTTGGGTGGTTTTATCAATGAGGATATTTTCCATTACAAGATAATCCATCTCAGTTCGCATAAAACAACGATAAGCATCTTCAGGTGTGTTTACGATAGGTTCACCTCGAACGTTAAATGAGGTGTTTACCAGCACAGGGCAATCGGTGCGTTTTTCAAATGCATCCAACAAATCATAAAAACGTGGATTCGTTTCAGGGTGTACCGTCTGCACACGCGCTGAATAATCAACATGCGTTACCGCTGGAATTTGTGATCGTGGAATATTCAGTTTATCGATGCCGAAGAGCTTCTCTTGTTCATCTGTCATCAAACTGCGCTTATCCTCTTTTACCGGTGCAACAATTAACATATAAGGACTTGGCCCTTTATGATCAAACCATTCTGACACTTTGTCGAATTTAACTACTGGTGCAAAAGGACGAAATGATTCTCGGTATTTTATTTTCAAATTCATCACTGTTTGCATTTTTGTACTACGCGCATCACCAATAATTGAACGAGCACCTAAAGAACGCGGACCAAATTCCATACGTCCTTGGAACCAACCAATGACATGCTCATTTTCCATCACTTCTGCAAGCTTTGGCATTAAAGCGTTATCTTCAAGCTTTTCGTATTTGGCACCAATTTTATCAAGATACGTTGTGATCTGATCGTTGCTAAATTTAGGACCTAGATATGATCCTTTAGTGGCATCAGGGACTTGGAGTTCGCGCGGTTTATCCATATATTCATGGTAGGCAGAAAGTGCTGCACCAATAGCACCACCAGCATCACCTGCGGCAGGTTGAATCCATATTTCTTTGAATGGACCTTCACGTAATAATCGACCGTTTGATACACAGTTCAGTGCGACACCTCCAGCAAGACATAAATAATCCATGCCTGTTTCTTTATGTACCGCACGACCTAAACGTAACACGATTTCTTCTGTTACCCATTGAATAGAACGGGCTATATCCATTTCTTTTTGGGTCAGTTCGCCTTCTGGCTCGCGCGCAGGAGCATCAAATAACTGCGCAAACTTTTTATTGGTCATGGTTAGACCCGTCGCGTAGTTAAAATATTTCATATTCAAACGGAAGGTTCCGTCTTCTTTGAGGTCGATTAAATTGTCTAAAATTAAATCGACGTATTTTGGTTCACCATAGGGTGCTAAACCCATAAGTTTGTATTCACCCGAATTTACACGGAAACCAGTGTAATAAGTGAACGCGGAATACAATAAACCCAATGAATGTGGAAAATCAATTTCCCATTGAGGTGTGAGTTTATGCCCATCACCCAACCACATTGAAGTAGTTGCCCATTCTCCTACACCATCTAAACAAAGCACTGCTGCTTTTTCATAGGGTGACGGATAAAATGCAGAAGCCGCATGCGATTGATGATGTTCATTAAACAATAAACTAGGTAATTCATCTTCAGTAATTGAGAAAACCGCCGATAATTCACGTTTTAATGTTTTCTTTAAGAAAAGCTTATCTTTAAGCCATATTGGCATCGCTGTTAAAAACGAGCGAAAACCAGAAGGTGTGTAAGAAAGATAGGTTTCTAAAAGACGCTCAAACTTGAGTAAGGGTTTATCATAAAAAACCACATGTTTGACGTCGTTATGACTTATTCCTGCTTCTTGCAAACAATACTTTATCGCCTGCGCAGGAAATGCAGGATCATGTTTTTTTCGTGTGAAACGTTCTTCTTGTGCTGCCGCCACAACCTCACCGTCACAAATTAATGCAGCAGCACTGTCATGGTAGTAAGCGGAGAGTCCTAAAATATAATTCTTCATAATTTTTACTTTTTATTTGAAGTGTTGAGCACATGAATAATTTCAGGTGATCAATGAGTAAGTTGCATCATAGTGAAATGTGGTAAAAAAATAAGCAATAAAGGATCAGAGGATACAAACTAATGATGAAATGATCTAGATAAAAGATCCGTACGTTTATTATTGTGATTGTTAACATAGAAACGAACATAAACTGCTATATTTAATGCTTACGATTAAAGCTATTCATTTTTATAATACTTATATGTTTTCTATTCTTAAATTTAGACTAAAATAAGTAAACTTTTTTAATACTAATTCCAGATCTCAGATCATTGGAACGTAATAAAACTCAGAAAAACTACTATCGTTCTTGAAATACAGAGCCTGGAGAAACTAAATGCCGAATAAAGACAGTGTTACGCTGATTGATAATCGCACTGGTAAAGAAATTGAGCTTGATTTATTAAAGCCAACTAGTGGCCCAATGACAATTGATATCAGCCGTCTTTACAAAGAATTAGGATATTTCACCTATGATCCGGGTTTTATGGCTACTGCCAGTTGCTGGAGTAACATTACTTACTTAGATGGTGGTAAAGGAATTCTTGAATATCGCGGTTATCCTATCGAGCAATTAGCTGAAGAAAGTACTTTTTTAGAAACTTGCTACTTATTGCTCAACGGCGAATTACCGAACAAAGAAGAATTGAGCACGTTCGAAACTAAAATCAACACGCATAATATGCTTCATGAACAACTCAAGACCTTCTACAGCGGTTTTCGACGTGATGCGCATCCAATGGCTACAATGGTCGGTGTTGTAGGTGCATTATCGGCTTTCTATCATGATGATGAAGATGTTCATAGTGCGAGTGATCGTATGGACGCTGCACATCGCTTGATTGCAAAAATGCCAACGATTGCGGCGTGGAGTTATCGTTACGCCATGGGTATGCCATTCGTACAACCAAGAAATGATCTTGGTTATGCAGAAAACTTCCTGCATATGATGTTCGCGATGCCTTCGTCTGAGTACAAAGTTGACCCGACTATGGCAAAAGCCTTAGATATCATTTTGATTCTACATGCCGATCATGAACAAAATGCCTCGACATCGACTGTACGTTTAGCAGGTAGTTCGCAAGCGAATCCATTTGCGGTATTAGCTTCGGGTATTGCTTCACTTTGGGGGCCAGCACATGGTGGCGCCAACGAAGCTGTTATTCGTATGCTGACTGAAATCAATGAATCAGACAAAGACCTTGCGCACTTTATTGATCGTGCAAAAGATAAGAGTGATCGATTTAGACTAATGGGCTTCGGACATCGTGTTTATAAAAATTATGACCCACGTGCTAAGATCATTCGTGAAATCTGTTACGAAATGCTGGAAAACAATCCAGTCAGTAATCCAGAACATCAAGCATTGTTGGATACCGCAATGGAGCTTGAGAAAATAGCACTTGAAGATGAATACTTCAAATCGCGTAACCTGTATCCAAATGTAGATTTCTATTCTGGCATAATCTTCTTAGGAATGGGTATTCCATTAAATATGTTTACCGTATTATTCGCACTTGGTAGAACCGTTGGCTGGGTTTCTCAGTGGAACGAGATGATGGGTGATCCTAAGGGGAAAATCGGTCGTCCACGTCAACTTTATACTGGTGAAGCTACGCGTGATTATAAGGATATGAGTAAACGTTAATCTCAGCAAAAAGCTCAAAAAGTAGGGGGGTGTCTTTTTAGATATCTTCTCATTTAAAAAAGCTGGTTAAAACCAGCTTTTTTTATGCTTAAAGTTATTCTTATATTTTCTTTTAATTGTGCATGTTATAAAAATCATATTGTTCTATATTTATCTATAGGACATCATATTTGTTTCGATTTACGAAAATAAACCTAAAACTAATAACAACTCTGAAAGGATTAACTATGACAACCGCACGTCAATTATTTGTAGTCATATCTGTCGCTGTCACTCTTTTTATTATTACCCTTGCTTTTTTCTGGCCTGCTGCATTATTTGCATTTCTAATTGTTGGTCCATTGATCGCCGTGGGTATCGTGGATATGACGCAAAAGACCAAAACCTTGCGTAGATTGTATCCATTGGTGTGTCATTTTCGTTATTTTTTAGAATCATTCCGTCCTGAAATTCAACAGTATTTTATTGAGTCGGACACCAATGGAATGCCCATAAGCCGCGAATATAGAACGCTCGTTTACCAACGTTCTAAAGGTGCTCGTGATACCCGTGCATTTGGTACAGTTTTTGATGCAAACCGAGTGGGTGCAGAATGGTTAAATCATTCTCTCAGTCCAGAACCTATTCATGATAATAATCCACGCATTATTTTTGGCGAAAAGAATTGCCAACAACCCTATGCCGCATCGCCTTTAAATATTTCAGCCATGAGTTATGGCTCTTTGAGTAAAAATGCCATTGAAGCACTAAACAAGGGCGCCAAATTAGGTGGATTTGCGCACAATACGGGTGAAGGTGGTGTGAGTCCTTATCATCTTAAACATGGCGGTGATTTAATTTGGCAAGTAGGCACGGGTTATTTTGGCTGTCGTGCTGACGACGGTGGATTTAGCGCAGAAAAGTTCAAAGAAACAGCGGCGCAAGAGTCTATCAAGATGATCGAAATCAAACTCTCTCAGGGTGCAAAACCAGGGCATGGTGGCATTTTACCTGCTGCTAAAGTAAATGAAGAGGTGGCTAAAATTAGAGGAGTACCTGTAGGCAAAGCGGTGATTTCTCCTCCGGGACATTCAGCTTTTTCAACACCACAAGGTTTACTAGATTTTGTTGCTCAATTACGCGAATTAAGCGGTGGTAAACCCGTAGGATTTAAGCTTTGCATAGGGCATAAAACCGAATTTATTGCTTTGTGTAAAGCAATGCAAAAATCTGGAATTACGCCAGATTTCATTACCGTGGATGGCTCAGAAGGTGGCACCGGTGCAGCGCCAATCGAATTAACCAACTCGGTAGGCACGCCCATGCGTGATGGCCTGCATTTCGTCCATAATGCTTTAATCGGTTTTGGGGTTCGCGATGACATCCGTATAATTGTCGCAGGAAAAGTGATTTCAGCCTTCCACATGATGCGCGTACTCGCTTTAGGCGCTGATACGATTAATTCAGCACGTGGTATGATGTTTGCGATAGGTTGCATCCAATCACGCCATTGTAATACTGATAAATGCCCTACTGGCATTGCCACACAAGACCCTGCACGTTATAAAAATTTAGATGTAGATGTCAAAGGAGATCGTGTTTCAAATTATCATAGTTCTATGATTCATCACCTTGTTGATTTACTCGCAGTCTCTGGTCTAACACATACCGATCAAGTATTGCCACGACACATAAATCGCCGTGTCAGTGAAAACCATGTGGCAACTTATGCCGAAATTTACCCAACTATTAAAGATGGGTGTTTAACGAAAAAAGCCACTGTGCCAGATAATTGGTTGATGGATTGGAATATGGCTGATGTCAACAACTGGGATCCAATCCTTCCTGGTAGTAAACCTTCTAAAAAGAAAAAGAAAGTTGCTGCGTAGGTAATTAAAATGGCAATTAGAGAAATTCTACAAATTGGCCACCCTTTATTGGCTTCGCGAGCCTCTGAAATTGATATTAATTCAATTCAAAGCAAAGAAGTTCAGGCTTGGATTGAAGACATGATTGATACCATGCGTGATGCTAATGGTGCAGGTATATCAGCCAATCAAATCGGAATTCCTCACCGTATGTTTGTGATGGAAATCGCTGATAATCCACGCTATCCCTATAAGCCCAAAATGCCTTTAACGGTAGTCATCAATCCAGAAATTAGCTTTTTGAGTGATAAAACATTCACCTCTAACGAAGGCTGTTTGTCCGTGCCAAATATGCGTGGCAATGTTGAACGTCATCTGGAAATTTCCGTTGCTTATTATGATGAAAAAGGCCTTCATCAAACGCAACAAGTTAGCGGTTATTCTGCCTGCACCTGGCAACATGAATATGATCATTTAGATGGAATTTTATTCCCGCATCGAGTAGCAGAAAGAGAGAGTTTTTGCTCTTGGGATAGTTTTAAAAACTACCAGGAAGCAAACTACGCAAAGCATGTTGAAGCACTAGTTAGCAAATGGGGTTCTTGATAGTACCTACTAAAATTATTCAATTAATATTTATAATTTGTCCGTTTGGTTAGATAATTTCCTCATGCCAATAGGTGTATTTATAGTAGCAATAATGTGAGGTGAAGCATCTGTTGTGGATTCCTTTACTTCAACAAGTTCATGCGCACCAATAGATTTTAAATGGTTATTCAACCATTTTGGATAGGGATGATAAATTTCTACCTGCTCAAGATGACAGTCCAAACTCGACATGTTTTTTGCAGGATGAGTGTCAGCTTGCCATTCGATCGCATAAGGAAGCATCCCACCAGCTAACAATCTACCATCTTGCGGAAGCCCAAAATACCAACTGAGTTCCCCACGCGAAATTAGTTCAGCTTTACCTATAGAAAAACTCGCTTGTGCCATTAAACCATTGATGTTGTCAGTGTTTACTACCCACGTTAATAAGGTTGGTTCAATGCTTAATTTTTGCTGTATAAATGGATCATCGAGGCCATACCACCTGGGACTACTCGGTTTTTCGATGTCACGATTGATGGCAATAATTTCTAGAAATGTGCTATTCCCGAGTTGCATAAGATGATTGTGTGTTCCCATTTTTAAATGAGCACCACCATATGGCATATCAACACCGAATTTTTCTTTAACGAAATCAACTCCCTGCTCTAAGCTGGCCGCGCCGATTACAAGATGATCCATTTTCGGTTTCATAATTTTTCTATATATAAATTTAGCGTAAGAGAACAAGCATCAATTTTTTTCAAAATAGGGCTTTAAAGACACCCCCCTACTTTTAGCGGTTTTTGATTTAATCGTTTGCATTACTATTCAGCTATTGCATTAGCCTCTTCAACCACAATCTCTGCAATTAGCTGGCAATCATCTAAGTTAAAGGTTAATGGTATTCGCATATCCATCAAAGTTTCCAAAATCTCCTCAGTCTTTTTTAGTTTTGGCATATCGTCAATGTATTTCCAACTGTCGTAACGGCTGGTATAACCCGTTGGTTCAGCACCACCAAACCATTTCAACATGACCCCTCGTTCGGCGCATTTACTTTGCAACATTGCGATTTGATTACGATCAAAATCTAACACCGAAAATTGAATGGAGCTTGCTACAAATTGCTCTTTTTCTGGTCGCTCGGGAATGTGTATCGCGTCACTCTTTTTAAAGCCTGCTTCCAATACATAGTAACGCTCATTCCAACGCTCGCATTGGCGCTGAATATCTTTTAACTGAGGGCGTAAAATCGCAGCGCGTAGATTATCCATGCGACCACTAAAGTTTGGTGTTTCAAAACGAATCTGTTCGAATACTTCAACTGGCGGTGCGGCTAGATGACGATCAAACAACATATAGGAACCGGAGTACATAATCGCTTTCGCCATAATTTCAGGATCCGTTGTAGTTAAGAAACCACCTTCACCCGAATTGATATGTTTGTAGGTTTGATTACTAAAACAAGCTATGTCACCAAAAGTGCCGCTATTTTTACCGTTCCATTTTGCACCCATGGTATGTGCACAATCTTCGATTAAGAAAATATTATACGTATCACAAATTTCCATAATGCGATCCATATCTGCAATATGCCCACGCATATGCGATAGCATGAAAAACTTGGCATCACTATCTTTTGCTTTGGTCTCTAAATCATCGAGATCAATGCAATAATCTTCATTTGCTTCAACCAATACAGGCACTGCGCCAGTATTATGAATCGCGCCTGGAACTGGAGCTAAAGTAAACGCATTACAAAGTATTCTATCTCCTGCTTCTACCCCGGCAGCGCGCATCGCAATTTGCAATGCATAACCCCCCGATGTAACCGCCAAACAATACGGCACACCCAAATATTCAGCGAATTCTAATTCGAGTAATTCTGTGGGCGTTTGCTCACCTTCGATCGCGTTGTAACGATGCAATCTTCCTGTGCGTAACACCTCAACCGCATCTTCGATTGCTGATTCGGGAATCGCTTCTTGTTGGGTGAATGATTTCTTAAAAATTTTCATACTTATCTCAAATACTTTTGGATGACATTAGTTTAGCAGAAGGTACCGGGGTGCCTTTAGACGCCCTAGGCAACGAAGAGGGTGAGAACAATTTCCGTAAAGAAATGTCGGTGGGATGTAGAAGCATAGCGCTGCGTTACATTAAAGGTTTATTTCCTAAGGAATAATCAATCACCCGATCAACCATAATATCCGTTGACGATAACAGAGGCACGCTCAAAACATCTTGATCTAATACCAACGGAATTTCTGTACAGCCTGCAATTAACACCCCTGCACCTTTATCGATTAATGCTTGCGCTGAAGCCAAGGTAGCTAGTTTTACTTGCTCACCTGTATCGCCACTTTTTATTTTGAACACGATATCCATAAACTCAGCGAGTTCAGCGTCGTTCCAGATAACGGATTGATAACCCGCATCATTCAGAGATTTTTGATAAAGCTCTGCTTCTAAACAACCTTGTGCGGCCATCACCCCAATTTTGGTATCTTTTGACTGAGTGCTTTTAACTTCTGCAATCACTTCGTCGATGATACTGACAAATGGGATATTAATTTCTTTTTCGATATCTTCTTGAAAAGCATGCGCGGTGTTGCACACCATCACAATAAAGTCAGCATCAGCATTTTCTAGGCGTTTTCCCATGTCGGCTAAATGTCTTCCAACATCTTCGCCCTCACCTCGAATCGCATCATGGCGATTAGGCACAGTAGGATTATGATCAACCAGCATTTGAATGTGGTCTTGGTCTGCTATGGTCTTGTTATTTGCAGTATTAATCGCGATTGTTCTGGCAATTACTTTTGACATGAAATCGACTGTTGCCTCAGGGCCTAAACCACCCAGAACCCCGGCTACTTTCTTTTGCATAACACTCCCTCTAAAGACTCAAAAATTATGCTTAAATAAAATGACATTAGATCAATCATAGACGAGTTAGATGTTTTTAGTCATGCTATTTGTTTATGCTAATTTATGATATTAGCATTAGAATCTAGCAAGTTACGCATGTTAAGATTTCTAAAAAAATACATTCATTAACCAATTTAGATGATTCTTTTGCTGTTTCAAAAAGAAACTTATAACGCATTAGCTTCCCTTATAAACCCACTAATCAGAGAAAAATCATGGACTTAACATCATTCCCCCGAGTAAAACTTGGACACCTACCTACCCCTCTAGAGCATCTACCACGTTTGAGCGAAGCATTAGGTGGGCCTGAAATTTGGATCAAACGCGACGATTGTACCGGCCTTTCAACGGGTGGTAACAAAACGCGTAAACTTGAATTCTTAATGGCAGAAGCAATCGAGCAAGGCGCTGAGATGGTTTTAACGCAGGGTGCTGTTCAATCTAACCATGCTCGCCAAACAGCAGCGGCGGCGGCAAAATTAGGGTTTAAATGTCATTTATTACTTGAAAACAGAACAGGCAGTGAAGAGTCACTGTACTTAGATAACGGTAACGTGTTACTTGATACATTACATGGAGCAACTTACGAGCATCGCCCCGCTGATTTAGATATGCATCAAGAGCTTTTAGATGCTGCCGCTAAATTTGAAGCAGAAGGCGTGAAAACTTATGTCATTCCTGGTGGTGGCTCAAACCCAACAGGTGCCTTAGGTTACGTAAATTGTGGCATCGAATTAATGGGCCAAATCAATGATACAGGTTTACAATTTGATCACTTAATACATGCGACAGGCAGCCAGGGAACACAGGCAGGTTTAGTCGCTGGTTTTAAGTTAGTAAGCTCTCCGATTCCAATCTTAGGTATTGGTGTTCGTGCACCAAAAGACAAACAAGAAGCGGCGGTATTTGCATTGACGCAAAAGACTCTAGAGTTATTCCCTAATGCGCCAGAAGTTAAACGCGAAGACGTGGTTGCTAACTGTAATTACGTGGGTGAAGGTTACGGTATTCCATCAGAAGGTGGCCTTGAAGCAATCAGAATGTGTGCTGAGTTAGAAGGTTTATTATTCGATCCTGTCTATTCTGCAAAAGGTATGGCTGGTATGATTGATTTAATCCGTAAGGGTGAATTCAAGAAAGGCGAACGCATCGTTTTTGTACATACAGGTGGATCTGTAGCGTTGTTTGGCTATCAAAACTATTTTGCTTAAATAAAACCTTTTCTAAAAACATAAAGGGGTTGATAGCAATTATCTGCCCCTTTTTATATATTTAAAAAAGACACCCCGCCACTTTTGAGCGATTTCAAGCTTTTATGCACTTCTACTATTTATCCAAATATTCAATAATCGTCTCAAAAATTACTGTATGCCCTTGAGTATTTGGATGAAGACCATCATCAAATAAAGTTTCAATATTTTCACTGCTAAATCGTTCATACATGTTGATAAAAACAAGTTTACTTTCACCACAATGCTGTTTAATTATCTGGTTATATTCTTCAATGTATTTATTTTCGTAACTTTCAACCCAATCAAATCTTTTCGCTGTTTCCGCAAGCGCTTTTTCAACACAAGGCAGTAAACCAACAAATATTACATCATCAGAAAAAACTCTTGCCTGTGCCGTAATATCTTCAAGGTTTTTCTTAAATTGTGCTTGCTCAACACCGTGCTTATTTTCATCAACAAGCCAACGAGAATCATTAGTACCAATCGCGATAATAAATTGAAAACTTTCAACATTGGGGTTAGGGATTAATCGCGCTCGCGTTTCATGGGTGAGTCTTTGCGCTACACCTGTCGAGGTTTCACTGGGAATACCTAAGTTATAGGTAACTCTGTATTTTTTAGGAAGCGGTAACTCAGGCGCATCATAATAATCCCGAATCCGATTTGCCCAACCGCCTGCTGCATCCCATTCGCCATAGGTAATGCTGTCTCCAAAGATAAAGATATTTTTTTGTGCTGGCATATTTTTAATTTTTAGATTTAAAGTCTGAAAAGACACCCCCCTACTTTTGTAAGGTTTCGAGTCTTAACTAATCCTAATCAAGGTTTTAATTATTTCTTCTAGCATTCCTTGATAACGTTCAGACTTAAGTTTGCCATTTTCATCAAAGGCTTCATGGGCTGCACTAATCGCAATTTGCTTACCCACGGTGTTTACACCCAAATTCGATAGTAATAAGCGTAACGGCACTAAAGCACGCATCGCGCCAAATCCGCCGGGTGATGCACCACCTATTGCTGCTGCTTTATTCGCATACGCAGTTAGTGGAGGTTCGTTTTCCAAATGCGCGCGCGACATCCAATCAATTGTATTTTTTAGTAACGGCGTAAAAGAGCCATTATATTCTGGTGTTGCAATAAAATAACCATCTGCTTCGGTGAATGTCTGCTTGAGACGTTTTGCGTTCCCATGCATGCCTCTCTCGGCTTCTTCGTCTTGATTGAACAAAGGTAATTCGTAATCAGCAAGATCAATATACTCAGCATCTACGTCTTGCGTTTTTGCAAATTCATAAGCGGCTTTGGCTAACGCTGTATTGAAAGAGCCGATTCTAGTCGAACCTGAAAGGAATAGGATTTTTTTAGCCATTAAGTTAAAACCTCATAAAAGTAGGGGGGTGTCTTTTTTATTCTTTTTAACGTTATTATGAATCAGCAAACACCACCAGATGCTCAAACTCCATCACAATACCCAACTCTTCGCCCACTTCATGATTATGATGAGAATGCACTAGCGATAATAATTGCGTACCGTCTTCCATCTCTAAGGTATACATATTATTTGCACCACGGAATACGCGTGACAGTATTTTAGCTTTTCGCGGGCTACAATCATCATGGATAATATCATCGGGACGCACTAACACTTTCACTTTAGAACCAATATCCACATCTTTGGGTAAATGATGTGCTTCAAATACGGCAATATTCGTTTTGATTTGTTTATCTTCAAGCATTTCACCATCAATAAAAATACCTTGCCCAATGAAGTCAGCAACAAACATGGATTTTGGCTCATGGTATAGCTCATAACCCTCATCCCACTGCAACAACTGACCTTTGTTTATGACGCCAATATTATCCGCCATCGCAAACGCCTCGTTTTGATCGTGCGTGACTAAAATAGCGGTGATGTTTTCATGCTTAAGAATAATCCGCACTTCACGCGCAAGCTCCTCGCGCAGTTCTGTGTCCATGCTGGAAAACGGTTCATCCATTAAAATTAAATCAGGCTTAGGCGCTAAACCCCGAGCTAAAGCGATACGTTGTTGTTGTCCACCGGATAATTCATGGGGATAACGCGCACCGTAATCCTCAAGGTTGATTAGGCTAAGCAATTGATTAACGCGCTCTTTTTTATCTTTTTTACTTAAATGTCGAATGCCAAACGCAATGTTGTCAAAAATAGTTAAATGCGGGAATAACGCAAAGTCCTGAAAGACCATACCAATGTTACGTTTTTCAGGTGGCATGGTAAATTTATGATCGCTAACAGTAGCATCGCATAAATTTATTGAGCCTTTAGTGACTGGTTCAAATCCTGCGATTGCGCGTAAAATTGTGGTTTTACCGCAACCACTAGGGCCTAGCAAACAGCCTATTTCTCCTTTGTTTAAAGAGAAGCTAACACCGCTAACGACCTGATTATCATGGTAAGCAACAGAAATAGTATCGACATCAAGAATACCCTCCTGCTCTGCCGCAGTCTGTTCTTGGGTAATTTTTTGTCCACTTACAATGCCATGTAAACTCATGCTTGTTGCCCCGCACGTGCATGGCTAATTGCTTTACTCAGTAAAATCACAGGGACAATACCTACCAACACAATCATTAACGCTGGCGCACCCGCATCGGCTAAACGTTCATCAGCCGCCATTTCGTGCGCGCGAACAGCAAGTGTATTAAAATTAAAAGGTCGCATGATTAAGGTTGCAGGTAGCTCTTTAAGTACATCCACAAACACTAACAGTAAAGCCGTCAAAACCGTACCTTTCATTATCGGCATATGAATATTTTTTAGCACACCAAATGGTGTTAAGCCGAGTGAACGACCCGCATCATCCATCGTTGGTTTTATCTTGCCCAAGCCTGCATCAATCGCCTGAATTGAGACAGCTAAAAACCGAACTGTATAAGCAAATAACAGGGCAAAGAGGGTCCCAGAGAGTAACAAACCGGTAGAAACGTCGAAAGTTTCGCGCATCCATGCATCCACAGTATTATCTATCCAAGCAAATGGCACCATTACTCCAACTGCGATTACTGTACCTGGTACGGCATAGCCCATAGCAGCAATATTCACACTGGTAGCAATCGCTTTGGTTTTGCGTAAGCGTTTGCCATATCCCAATAACAATGCAATAGAGACAGCTGAAATTGCTGCCATCGCCGCGAGCGAAACACTGTTCCACACAAGGGTAAAAAATGCGGCGTCGATAACTTCTTCGGCAGTGGTAAATGTCCAGACCAATAGCTGTAAAGCGGGAATAATAAATCCAAGTAGTAACGGCATTAAACAGGCAAAAAATACCAGCCAGGCTTTCCAACCTGTCATTTGAAAACGGGAGATACTCGAATATTTTGTACTGGTATGGTGAAATTTGGCGCGTTTGCGTGACCACTTTTCAAGTATTAATAAAATAAACACAAAGCTTAATAACAATGCTGCCAATTGTGCCGCAGTGCCTTCATCAAACACATCAAACCACGTTTTAAAGATTCCTGTAGTAAAAGTTGGAATACCGAAGTACTCGACCGTGCCATAATCCGCTAGTGTTTCCATTAATGCCAATGATAACCCCGTCACAATTGCTGGGCGAGCTAAGGGTAATGCGACACGATGAAAGCTTTGAAACGGTGAATTTCCTAAGGTCCTACTAGCCTCTAACACACATACGGACTGTTCTAAAAAGGCTGCACGAGCTAGCATGTAAACATATGGGTAAAGGACCAAAGACAGCATCAATATCGCGCCACCCATGGAACGTACTTCAGGAAACCAATAATCACTCGCACCCCAGCCAAAAGTGTCACGTAACAGTGTTTGTACGGGTCCCGCAAAATCTAACATGCCTGTATAGGTGTAAGCGATAATGTAAGCAGGGATCGCCAGTGGTAATAACAACGCCCAAGAAAAGAATCGACGCAAAGGAAACTCACACATACTGGTGAGCCATGCCGTTGTAATGCCCATACTTAAAACACCCACGCTAACACCAAGCATCAGAATCAGAGAATTGCTTACATAATCTTCTAATAAATTCTCATAAAGATGTGTCCAATTCTCATTAAAAGGTTGGAATAAAAAACTCGCGACCACCAACACAGGTAATGCCATCAATAATGCTATCGACATGATAGATACATTCCAGCGATCTAACTTTGGCAAGCTAAATTGAAAAGCGCTAGAAGAATCCTTTTCAGGAATGGCAGTGTTAATCGGATTATCCATCTGGGTGGGGTTAATAATAGGAGAGCGGAAGTCAATTTTATTACAATTGATAATTATTCGCAATTACCGCTAATCTTTGGGTTTAGACCAAACATTTGATTCACAATTTAAATCGCCCAAAAGTGGGGGGGTGTCTTTTTCTCTATTTAATTATCTGCTTTAATTGCTGTTCGTTATGCGTTAGGTAAAACAATTATGGCTACCAGTTTATTATTGTTATTGGATGACATTGCAGCGGTTTTAGATGATGTAGCGGTGATGAGCAAAGTTGCCGTGAAAAAAACAGCCGGTGTATTAGGTGATGACCTTGCCCTAAATGCAGAACAAGTCAGTGGTGTAAAAGCTGATCGTGAACTGCCTGTAGTTTGGGCAGTAGCCAAAGGGTCTTTTAAAAATAAGTTGATACTCGTCCCCGCCGCACTTGCTATCAGTGCGTTTATCCCATGGCTAATCACTCCCCTACTGATGCTTGGTGGTGCTTTTTTATGTTTTGAAGGCTTTGAAAAAGTGGCCCACAAGCTTTTACACTCTAAAGAAGACGACGACAAACATCATCAAGAACAGCTCGAAGCACTGCAAAATCCCGATGTTGATATGGTGGAATTTGAAAAGAATAAAATCAAAGGCGCGATTCGTACGGACTTTATTTTATCCGCTGAAATCATTGTTATCGCGCTTGGCACTGTAAAAGACCAATCTTTCTTGCTGCAATCTTTAGTGGTCGCCAGCATAGCTATATTTATTACATTGGTAGTTTACGGCTTAGTCGCAGGCATCGTTAAACTCGATGATGCGGGCTTACATTTGATCAAAGAAAAATCACAAAACCTTTGGGGTGGATTTAAACGCAAACTCGGCAGAGGCATTTTAGTCTTTGCTCCCTTTTTAATGCGTGCACTCACCATCGTTGGCACAGCCGCAATGTTTTTAGTGGGTGGCGGAATTTTAGTGCATGGTTTTCATTCAGTCAGCGAAGGTATTTTCCACTTTAGCGAATCTCTCACAAATTTACCGTTGGGTGGGTTTTGGAAAGCAATCACACCAACCATTGCAAATGGCTTATTCGGAGTTGCAGCAGGTGGAGTTTTAGTGCTGATATTTAAATTTTTTGCGCCTTTACTCGCTAAATTTAAGAAAGCTGCTTGATTGCATCTCATAAATAAAACTAAAAGACACCCCCCTACTTTTGTGAGGTTTTTATATCCAAAATAATGAAAACTTCACCCTAACTGGCTGTCGTCGAACTCTCCGACATTGTCTCACAGTAGTTCGACTGAAAGTTTTAACTTTTAGTTTGTTTTTAAAATCTGACTCAAAGGGCTTTTAACCCCATCTGCGCCTTGCTTAAGAATGTGAGTATATATCTCGGTAGTCTTTACATCCGAATGGCCTAATTGCGATTGAACCGTCCGAATATCAACACCATTTTGCAACAAATGAGTTGCAAAAGAATGTCGCAATGTGTGTGCACTCACTTGCTTACTTATCTCTGCTTTTACACAAGCACGCTTTAGTGCTTTGTTAATTACCGTTTCGTCCAAATGATGCCTGCGCAATAATCCAGTAGCGGGTTCTCTACTTAAACGACCTGATGGAAATAAATATTGCCACCCTAAAGATTTATTGGCGCTTTTATACTTTCGGGATAACGCATCTGGCAACCAAACGCCACTAAACTCAGCATTGTTAATATCTTCATACAAGATGCCCTGAACACGATGTATTTGTTGCTCAATTGCTGGAATAAGCTCAATGGCCAGCGTTGTGATTCTATGTTTATAACCCTTACCATTCCAAACACGAATCTGTTTCAAATCAAGATCAACGTCATTAACCCTCAGACGATGTAATTCAATTCTCCGTAAACCCGAACCATATAAAAGACCTGCCATCAATTTATACTTAGGATCAATGCAATTCAGTAATCTTTTTACTTCGGCTTGCGTAAGTACAATTGGTAATTTTGCAGGACGTCTTACCCGTCTAAAATCACTAATATCCTTTAATGGCTTTTGCATGAATTTTGAATATAAAAATACAATGGCATTCAATGCAATTGATTGAGTACTAATCGATACCGTTCGTTTCACCGCTAAATGCGTCAAAAATCGTTCGACATCACTCTCATTTAAGGACTCAGGATGTTTATTCTGATTAAACTGAATAAATGCTTTGATCCAATGAATATAAGAATCAACAGTGCGTTTACTATACTGACGAACCAACATGAAATTTGCAATTTCAGTTAAATAAGGA
>CALJIH010000214.1 GCA_937974135.1 uncultured Cocleimonas sp.
CGCCAAGTGGCAGACACATTGAACACGCGTGAGAATGATACGGTGATGTCTACCCTACCAACATTTCATGCTTTTGGTTTATTAGCAACCACCTTTATGCCTTTATCAGAAGGAATACCAATTGTCTGTCACCCAGACCCTACCGATGTAGTCACCATTGCTAAAGGGGTTGCACGTAATCACGGCACCTTATTATTTGGTACATCGACTTTTTTACGTTTGTACACCATGAATAAAAAAGTACATCCCTTAATGTTAAAACCATTACGCTTGGTTATCGCCGGTGCAGAGCGTTTAAACCCTGATACGCGTAATGCCTTTACCTTAAAATTCAACCATCAAATTCTAGAAGGCTATGGCACTACTGAAACTTCACCAGTGGCCAGCGTCAACATCCCTGATGAATTGGATACTAGTTATTGGAAGCCTCAAATGGGGAACAAACTCGGATCGGTAGGTATGCCATTACCGGGTACAAGTTTCAAAATTGTTGATCCAGACACCTTAGAGGAACTCCCAACCGGCGAAGATGGTTTGATCCTTATTGGTGGACCCCAAGTCATGAAAGGTTATTTACTTGACGAGGAAAAAACCAATGAAGTGATCGTAGAAATCAATGAGCATCGTTGGTATCGCAGTGGCGACAAAGGACATTTAGATGAAGATGGCTTCTTAATTATTGTTGATCGTTATTCACGCTTTGCCAAACTTGGTGGAGAAATGGTAAGCCTCTCAGCAGTCGAAGAAAAAATTCGAGAATCACTCGGCGGTGATCCAGATTTAGATCTTGTTGCTGTGAATGTACCCGATGATAAAAAAGGTGAAAAAGTAATCCTACTCATTGCCAATCAGATGAGCGCCAAAGATATCAAGAAAGCCTTGTTGGATGCTGAGATGAATCCGTTAATGATTCCAGCTAAGTTTATTAATGTAGATGAAGTACCAAAGTTAGGTAGCGGTAAGACAGACTTTTCTAACTCACGTAAAGTTGCGCTTGGAGAAGTTTAGATATTAAAAAAGACACCCCCCTACTTTTGAATGATATTACATTTTAGTGGTTTTAAAATGTAAATAGAATTTATGCAGGCTGAGGGGTTTCTATTTAATACTCTTCTATGGTGCAACACGGTAAACACTATTGCGCCAGCCACCACCACAACGTTGCGAGTCATTGCCAGCGCATCTTACAGAACAATCTGCATCACTTGCGCGTCCGTACTTGCCGTAACTATTTCCGCAAAAGCACTGTTCACCATATTGAGTTGCAGCAATCTTGTATCCCGTTGTTCTGCACTCGCTCACACAGGCTTCAGTAGTCATGGTTTTCGTTCTAACAAACGAGCCTTGAATGTCGCGATCGTCATTATCAACAAAACAGCCTAAGTATTCAGGAATCACTCGTGTTTCAGCCGCGCAGTTTTTTAAAGCACTATCACGACCATTCATTTGGCGTACTTGAATACCCTTTGCCGCGCCAATACACCAATTGTAATGACGATCATAACCATCGTGCCAAAGTACATCGGTATATCCACATTGCCACGCTTGGTTTGTTTTCTGTTGCTGCACCGCTTTACTAGCGTATTCGCGACACTCCTGGGGTTGATTACCCACATAACTCCATGTGCCATCGCTTTTTAATATTACAGCATTACCATTTTCATCGGTGCCATTCATATCAGCTGCAAAGGCAGTCATTGCAAGAAAAATAAGTACAATTAAGATATTAATTTTTTTAAACATGAGAATAATCTCTTTTAGTTTTAATGGCTTAAGTCTAGCTTAAAAAGAATATTTTTATTTGTAAGTTATTGTTACTAAAAGAGACACCCCCCTACTTTTGAGCTATCTTTATTTCTATCTGATTAAACGGTAACGTCTAGTTGACGTTTCTTGTTCCAATTTACACTACATTTAAATAAGGCAATTTTTAGCATGTCTCAATTACTCCTCGTTGGAGAATGGTTTTCTCCTTGGACTAAAAAAGCACGATGGGCGCTTGAATATTGTGGATTACAGTTTGACTATAAAGAATTCACGCCAACATTAAGCGAAGTGGCTCATCGCTGGCGTTTAAGACAAATAAGGGGGGGCATTTCAGTTCCGGTATTGTTTGTAGGTGGTTATCCTATTCGTGGATCTTATGAGATTGCGCGTTATGCCAATAAGGTTTCTGATGGCTCACCACTGGGTAATTTTAGCTCAATTGCACGATGGGATAATTGGAGCGAAAGCGCACTTGCCGAGGGACGCACCCGAGTAGTCCGCTGCATCCAAAAAAATAACAAAGCACTGGAAGAATCAGTACCACCATTTGTACCTAATGCTATGAAAAGTCTGATGCGCCCCATAGCACGTCATGCCGTTAAACGCATAGATAAACAATATGCGCATTTGAATCATCCTGGTTCAATACACACTGCCTTAACGCGTACGCGCGATGCCTTAGCTCAATCGGAAAACGACTATATTCAAGAGCACTTTAGTTACGCCGACATAACCATGGCAGTTATTTTAGAAGTGATTAAACCTATTGCAAAAAATGATCCACCCTTAGGCCCTGAAACTCTTAAGTGCTGGAATGATGAGGCTTTAGCCAATGAATTTGCTGATTTGGTTGAATGGCGGGATCGCTTAGCTGCCACCGATGAAATTAGCTATTCACAATTTAGATCTTAGGATAAAGCACTTTAAAAAAGACACCCCCACTTTATAGAATGCAATTTATCTACACTTAAATAACAAAAATTAAACAAAGCGAATTTATAGTGTTTAAAAATAGACGGAAACTCGAATATCAGAAATAGACGGAAGCTGTCTATTTCTGAACGCTAGTCTAAAAAATAGTTATACTTACGCTATGATAGGCTTTGTTCTTAACGTTTTAAGTTTCTTGTTTTAATGTAGACTGGGAAATACGGAAGCCGTC
>CALJIH010000215.1 GCA_937974135.1 uncultured Cocleimonas sp.
TTGAGTAACGCTTTAGTCTTGGCATTAGCGCCAATAGTGCTTGATTAAAATTATCGATACGATTACTCATAAGATAGAGAATAAATTAATTTATATTTTCTTCAAGTTTTAAGGACTTATTTCTCATATTAAGTGTTTATAGGATTGTAGCACTAATGCATTACATAAGTTTTAGTCAAAAAACTATCACTTATTCTTATTAGAAATCACTATTATTTAAAAAAGGAGTTGGTATGTTAAACAGAAAATCACTTTTAAACGGCCTTGTTTTATCGGCAACTATGGCTATCTCTCAAGTTGCAACAGCAGGTTCAATGAATCTAGATGAGAATATGTCTAATCTTAGTTTTGTCTCTGTGAAAAAAGGCACAGTAGGTGAAGTACATGCAATTCAAAAATTAACGGGGTCTTTATCCGATAAAGGCGAGTTAAAAATCTCTATGTTCTTGTCTTCTGTTGAAACAAACATTCCTATTAGAAATACACGTATGAAGCGCCATCTTTTTCTTAGCGAAGAAAATCCATTAGCTACGATTACAGCTAATGTAACGGGTAAAGTACCTACTGAAGCAGGTGTTTCAATGATTGAAACTGAAGGTGAGCTGACAATGCGTGGAGTCACCAAGAAAGTAAAAGTAAATGCAATGGTTGCCCATACAGGTAAAGAGCTAGTAGTAAGCAGTGTAAAGCCAATTATCATCAAAGCCGATGATTACGGTATGGGTGATGGGGTAAAAAAATTACAAGAACTGGCTAAGCTACCATCGATAGCTACTGCTGTTCCGGTTAATTTCTCTTTGGTATTTAAATAATCTCTAACTGTGTAATTACTGAGATTAAAAAGACACCCCCCTACTTTTAAGGCTTTTCTAGGAAATTAAAAGCGTGGGGGGATCTGTTAATTTGTTGAATTACAGATCTATTTTAATTTCTGACGTTCAATAACAAGATGCATTTCACCATTATTTATCTGTAAGTCACCATCTTGCAAAGTACAATTTAGATGCATTCTTTTGTTGCTTAGTTTATCTATTTCATCTGCGTTGATTGCATAAACGGATAGATTTTCAAAGTGATTCAGTTTATTTTTATTTTTATTCCACCAACCATCGCTGTGAGCCTGATTGTAAGTATAAACAATAACCTTCTTTGAGAGCTTGCATGCTTTTTTGATGCGTTTGAAATTTGGTTGTCCAAGATCTATCCAGAGTTTGATTTCATTGTCGATAGACTGCTCAATTAATTCAGGTTGATCAACATTCCATTGCTGCTTTCTTAAAGTAAGAGCCTCGTTGGCGTTGTAAATATAAGCCACAAGACGCATCATACTCTTTCGAATAGTTTCTGTTGATTGTTGCGCTAAGGTGAGTTGATGCGATTGGTAATATTGTCGATCAATATCTGCAATGCTAAGTCGCGCTTTGCATACTGTTGTATACACTGATTCCATATCTTCCCCTTATTTGTTTTTCTTTTTCTGGTCGGGGGATTTTTAAAGAGAAATTATAAACAAAACTGCCTTGCTCTAGGATGAACGGTCATCTTTTATCAAATCACGCTTATTGATTACTTAATTTTGGAACAATTAACTGTGTCATAGGTCTGATATTTTATGACTTCAAGAACGTATTTAGATAGAATTAATATATGCCACGTAGGATTTTAAAACGTTATTCACCCAGTCCAAAAACTATTCGAGAAAATCGAATTCTCTCTGTACTTGGCGATGATTTACACAAACCAAGTCTTTGGATATTAAATCGTAGTTCGGTGGCTCGTGCGTTTGCAATTGGTCTTTTTTGCGCGTGGATACCATTCCCATTACAAACGGTGCTGGCAGCCTTGTTAGCGATTTACTATCGTGCAAATTTACCCTTATCTGTTGCCTTAGTGTTTATCACCAACCCAATCACTATTCCCCCGATGTTCTATTTTGCGTATAAGCTTGGGAGCGTCATGTTAGGGATGGAATTACACGCCGTGGAAATGGACCTCAGTTGGTATTGGTTTACCTCTATTCTTGGACAAATCTGGCAACCGTTGTTATTTGGTTGTTTGATTTTGGCGATTGTAAGCTCTGCGGTGGGTTACTTTACAATTAATACTATTTGGCGCCAAGGTGTCAGAACTCGTTGGAAAGAACGCGTTGAAAGACGAAAAGCGAAAAGAGAAGCTGCAAAAAACGAAATTAAAGGCAGTACTGAAATCTAGTTATTTAGATACCTTACAAGCTTGTGCAGGTAATTTAACCGATAGTTGTTTAGATAATCTTTGCCACTCAAAAAATGGACCAGGATCTGATTTTCTCCCTGGGGCAATGTGTTCATGTCCCGTAATCGCATCTGCCGATAAATGCGAGTATGTCTGTAACATTGCTTTAATCGTTTGTTCTAATGCAGTGTATTGATCTTCTGTAAAGGCTTCATAATCACTACCTTCCATCTCAATACCTATTGAGAAATCGTTACACACTTCTCGACCTTGATATTCAGATACGCCTGCATGCCACGCACGTTTATTAAAAGGCACATATTGCACGATTTCTCCATCTCGCCTAATCAATAAATGACTAGATACTCTTAATTGATAAATATCGGCATAGTACGGATGCTCGTTCTTATCTAAACAGTTTGTAAAAAGCTGATCAATAGCTTTTCCCCCATACTGATTTGGAGGCAAGCTGATATTGTGAATAACGATTAAGTCAGGCTCGCAGTCTGTTGGTCTTTCATCAAAATTAGGAGAAGGACATTGTCGAGCGTTCTCTATTAAATGGTTTTTTATTTTTAGCATTATTGTTTAATATTTTGGTCTACAGCTTGAATGGGATGAAAAATACTTCTTCTTGATTCGAGTCTTACAACGCCATTTTGTTGAGACCCCTTGTTTTGGAGGTAACAACGTTAAGTGGTTTCTTTGCCTTAATTTGGAGTCTCTAAATTTTAATGTGATCTCGCCTGTATTCTCTTCAACCTTTATCGAGTATTTACTATTTTTAGTATCTAGTTTTAAATCAGCGATTTCATATTGATTGGGGTATCTTCCATATTCAATTTCAAATTCGTTAAGTTGTGACTTAACCTCTTCGGCTGCAACTATCCCTCCAATAAGTTTAGCTCGAATCGTATAATCGTCATAAGCAGGTACTGCTATTGCTGATAATATTCCTACCACCACCATACTTTGATAGATTCCACCACCGGTAATAATTTCAAGTGGATTACTTTCATAATTTAACTCAAAGGCTAGTTGAGTCTCACTAGAAGTCATTTTAAACCCATAGCTGTTCTGTTTTGGTATCTTGGCCTCGTGAGGGGTAGCCAAGGCAAACAAGTCGATCGGCTTATCGACCAAATCAGCCAAATAATTAAGAATACTTAAATGCATTCGATACATTTTTTTTGCTATATCTTCAGTATTCACCGAAACCATCAACAGTGAACCCTCTGGATTCATTCGTTGTTTTTTGGTTAACCATTCTTTAACCGATGTTTTCGTTTCGATGTAGTGCCTATCAATCAGCGTTTGTGGTATATTCGCAAGAATTAAATAATCATCTTCCTGTTCCCAATAAAGATGGCTAGGAACACTTAAAAAACGTTTCAATAATTTACTTTCTGGTTTGTTTCTCTTTTTCGACTGCTCTTCTAAATGCTTAGTATAAAAAGAAGGGATTTTAAGATGGTGATAAGTATGCCCACCAATCTCTCTTTGTTGATAATCTAAACCTAAGGTTTCAACGGATTTACTCAAGCTTGCTTTAAACTTCTCAGCATCATTCAAGCGCAGCGCTACGTAACTTCCTGCTTCATCAGAAACAAAACTCATATCCTGTCCAAAGAAATCAAAAATATCATCAATTTCAAAACCTAAAGCTTTATTAAATTCTTTTTTGAATGTGTAATAACTTTGCATATCTTTTGCTTTACTAACTAACGCGATGGTATTTTCAATAGAGGCAAAATCAGCACGGCTGGGTAATCCTAAACTGCCGATCACCTTGGTTTTTCCCATGACATTAAATTCTGGAGTCGTTTTTATAATGGGCATATAACTTCTAAAACCCGTAACAGGCATTTCAACGACATATTTGATGCGATTAATACCATTGCTAGTTCCAGTACCTAGTGCAATATTTTTCATTGAACTGATGCCGATCACTGCCATCGCAGCAATTTCTTTCTGTTTACCTAAACTGCTCCCTAAACTGGATATTTTACGTGGATTAGCCCAAGCAAACGTACCCTGCCCGCTGCTATCAATGGTGTTTTCCAAAGCTTTCATTTGATGTGTCGGATTTGGGACAAACGTTTTAAGAAGATCACTGAGATTATTGGGCGATAAACTAATTCCTGCCAAAAGGGTAAAGCGCGATTTGTCTTTATCCCATTGGAATTGCACATTCATTTTGGCTATTAGTAATTCTGCATATCCGTCGGATTGAACGGCTTTTGTAACTTCAAATTCAGGAGAATTCTTAGCAATTGCTGCAAACAAAGTTTGTATTTCTTCGATAGAATTGAAGTTAGCACTCGCGGTAACTACAACGTTAGGAGTAGGAATAGCAGGATCGACGCCATCAATGATGATAGCTTCTATGGGAGAAGTCAGACTCTGAAAAACGAATCTAGCGAGTAACTGGCCATCTTCATCAGGTATCTCAGGAATTACATTTTCGTTGATACCTGCTCGAATTGAATTTACCGCATCTACAAAGGGTTGAGCGTTTAAAGCATCATCGAAAATATTGTTTTTAGCGGTACCAATGAGACTCCATATATTTGGAATGCGTGCATAAGCAAAAGCGGATTCAGGTAAATTTTCTCGTAAATAAGCGGGTTGAACAATATTGGCTTCAGTGGCTAAGGTTAGTTCTCTTAATGGGGTTACTTTTTGTTTAACGTGGTTTTCTTGGGTGACTGAATTCGGAGTATTAGCGTTGTTTAATTTTGCATTGTCTTTTTGTTCATTGCCCTTACAAGCAGATAGTGTAAAAGAAATAATGATAGTGAGTAAAACAAAACGAAAGTAAAGCATAAAACAGATCCAGAATTTTTTATGAAAGATATAATTAACATTCAAGATTACGTAAATTTTAAGCGATTGTGAAGCAACCATTATAAAAATGATAACTCAGTTAAGTACTAGTAGTGGGCTTCGTCGAAGTATGTCAAATATTCATGCTGAGCTTGTCGAAGTATTTATGCTGAGCTTGTCGAAGTATTTATGCTGAGCTTATTAAAGTACACCCCCCTACTTTTAGGCAGTTTTGCAAACCTTCCCTTTGGGTAAGCAATTACAACATTGCTTTTATCTCACAAAACGGTTCACTTTTGTTTTTAAAGATGTAATTAGTATTTATAGGCATTTTTGATTCATCAATGTGTAATAAAGCTAAGCTATTATTCATCTTACTTATGCAATACTATTCACCTTCATCTAATAATAAACGGGGAATACATGTCGTCTCATGCTAGCAACGATTCAGCAAACATCGCTGAAAACTATTCAGATAATTTAATTGATGCACGCATTGCGCCAAGCTCACATCTGAATTTATTGTCACAATTAGAAGTCACAAAACTACTCGACAGTAGTAATAATGGCTTACATAAACTATTTCGCGAATGCTCTTTAGCCGTACTTAGTCATGGCAATTATACGGATGATGCGAAATTATTATTAGAACGTAATAAAGCCTTTGATATTCGTATTATTCAACAAGATCGTGGTATCAAACTTGAAGTGAAAGGTGCACCCGCAGAAGCATTCGTTGATGGGAAAATGATTACCGGTATCAACGAACATTTATTTTCAGTGCTACGCGATATTATTTATTCTCATGATGAGATCATCAATAATCCGCGTTTTGATCTGGATGATAGCGAAGGAATCACCAATGCGGTGTTTCATATTATGCGAAACTCTGGGAATCTACGCTCACGAAAACGCCCTCAATTAGTTGTCTGTTGGGGAGGCCACTCCATCTCTCGTGAAGAATATTTATACACCAAAGAAGTCGGTTATCAACTAGGTTTACGCGGTATGGATATCTGCACAGGTTGTGGTCCAGGTGCTATGAAAGGGCCTATGAAAGGAGCGACGTTTGGTCACGCCAAACAACGCATTACTGACGGGCAATATCTAGGTGTGACTGAACCGGGCATTATTGCCGCAGAATCACCTAACCCAATCGTCAATGATTTAGTCATTCTGCCTGATATTGAGAAACGTTTAGAAGCCTTTGTCCGTACTGGACATGCGATTATCGTGTTCCCTGGCGGTGCAGGTACGACTGAAGAAATACTCTATATTTTAGGCATTCTATTACACCCAGATAATGCTTATCTTCCGTACCCTTTAATTTTTACTGCTCCAGAAACATCGCGTGATTACTTCGCGCAAATCGATGATTTTATTGGTGCGACACTGGGCGATGAAGCTCAAAAACGTTACGAAATTATTATTGATGATCCCGAATTGGTTGCGCAAAAAATTAAAAGAGGCACTAAAAAGGTTCGAGATTTCCGCAAAGACAATAGCGATGCATACTATTTTAATTGGTTATTGAAAATTGACCAACAATTCCAAGAGCCGTTTATTCCAACCCATGAAAACATGGCAAACATGAAATTAAGTAAAGATTTAGAAACTCACACGCTGGCTTCTAATTTACGTAAAGTATTTTCAGGTATCGTGGCGGGGAATGTCAAAGATGAAGGTATTCGAGCTATAGAAAAACACGGTCTGTTTAAAATCAGTGGTGATAAAGACATTATGGAAAAGATGGATACCCTTCTCTCTTCATTTGTTGCAAACCAACGTATGAAACTACCGAGCGATGTACCTTACAAACCTTGTTACGAAATAGTTAGATAAAGGTTGAGATAAAAGACACCCCCCTACTTTTATTCGGTTTTGACAAAGCTTTTCTATAGAATCAACAAAAGCTGTTGTCTCTCTGTATTAGACACCTTTTCGTTGTTTGAAATGGACTTTTGTAAGACTAATCAATTTAGGTGCTTGTGGTTTAGAGATGCGCGTGATCTTGTTATAATATAACCGTACACTGGTTTTAATACTGAATCCAAGGACGGATGATGAGATCTACCGTATTCAACAGCTTCGTCAAAGCAATGACTTTATGTTTATTGCTTTGCGCGTTCGTATTTCAATCGGGTTTAGCGGCCCCAGTAAAAAGCCACAGTCATGAAGGTCGAACGCATTCTCATGCCTTACCTAAATCTGGGGTCAAGCATTATCACAAACATTCGCATAATGGCCGCGCTCACATTCATCCATATTCTGCAAAAATTGGTTTTAAGCATACCCATAACCAAAGTCCTCGTGCCAAAGCTTGGGCAAATGCAGTAAAGCACGAGCATGGTGGTCGACCACATTCTCATCCATTACCTAGAAGTGGCACTAAACACGATCACCGACATAGACACGGCGGTCGTTCGCATATTCATCCATTGCCAGTTAGTGGAGTTAAACATTTTCATAGGTTAAACCATAAATCCACCAAACAAGTTGCAAAAGCACCTAATACACCAAGAATGATTACAGGTTTAAGCATCAAACAACAAATGGCTGCGGTGCTTAAATATCCATTACCCAAGACGTCAGTTACTCCTGTGGCACAACGTAAAACGGTGACACCAGCGCCAAGGAAATCGCAACGTAATGTCGCGGTTATGAATCAAAGGACCATCAATAAGGTGCTTGGTCGTCATAGTCACAATGGACGTGTGCATATACATCCGACGCAAATTGCAGGTGCTAAACACTCACATAAGAAAAGGGTTAAACTCAGTAAACCTAAACCTTTAAGAAAAATTGTTAGAAAGAAACGTACTCCAATAAAACCACCTCAAAAAAGAAAAGTAGCACCCAAAAAAGCACAAACAAAGCTTGCTAAAAAACCGACTCCTAAGCCTATTAAAGCACAAGCGGTACCAAGAAAAACCAAGCAAACACCACAACAAATAGTCGAAGGTAATCGACAATTCGCCCTTGCCTTACGCTATGAAAATGGCACGGGTATTAAGAAAAATTTACCCCAAGCATTTAATTGGTATCAAAGAGCAGCAAAAAATGGCAATGCTAAAGCACAATTTAATTTAGCCTCCTTGTATGAGAATGGTGAAGGCACCAAACAAAATATCGCTCAAGCCATTCACTGGTATACCGCGGCGGCCAATAATGGCGATGCAAACGCACAAGTGAATTTAGGTAATCGATATGCAGAAGGTAGAAATGTACCCAAGAATATTCGTGAAGCAGCGAAATGGTACAAGCGGGCAGCAGATCAAGGTAATCTTCGCGGTCGAGCTAACTTAAATTATCTGATTGAAGACTACAATGGTGTGATCAAAAGGTAGTTAGAACTTAGAAATTTTTAAACCCATCAAAAGTGGGGGGGTGTACTTCGACAGACTCAGTATAAATATTTCGACAGACTCACTATGAATACTTTGTGACTAAGCTCAGCACAAAAGCGCAACAGAATTATCTTTATAGGCTTTAATAAAGCTACGGTAGCGGTACTTGCAGCACCATTTTGAATAACACATAAAACGCTATCATTATCAATGCACCTGAACCCCAATATAACAGTAATTTTTTACTCGTCCATTGACCGTGCATCGCTGCAATTAGACCACCTATAAAAGCAATCGCACTGGCGCCAAGAAATCCAAGATGTGGCATGGCAAAACAACTGATTAACATGGTTATCACTAACAGCAGGCGACGCCACCACGATCCTTGACCAAAGCCTTCTTCAGCTGTGGGTTTTAGCAAACCAAAAATCAATGAAATACTCGAACACAGTATCAATACAATCGCTGCAGCACGTGGGAATACTTTTGAATCTAAATCACTGTAAGACATCGTGTCATAAAGCGTAACGATGCCAACCATAATAAACAAAGCCGAAACGATAAACGAGCCAATACTGCCTTGTTCTGATCCAAACTTTTTACTGTTAATCAACTTACTCATTGTAATCCCTCAGCCTTCTTTGCTTGTCGACGAGCTGCAAACACAGGATAGAATAATGACAGTAAAGTAAATGCGACAATCGCTTGAGAGATTGGTCTGCCAAAGAACATACCAGCTAGATTGTCAGTTGCAGAACCAATAATCCAACTTTGTACAAAACCTTGTTCTGCGATGGGACCAAGTATCAATCCCAACACAATCGGTGATGCAGCGAAGCCAAAGCGTCCAACAATCCAACCAAAAATACCAAGACAGATCATAATGATAACGTCGGAGATGCTATTACGAATCGCATAAGTTCCTATAATTGTCATGAAACCCACAGTCGGAACCAATACCGCTTTGGGTATAGTAACAATTGATTTATAGGCATAACGACCTATCAATAAACCGACAGGTAACATCAATATCGTGGCGATAATCAAACCATAAATAAAGGTGTAAGCAATCGAACTCGTTCCTGATTGGAATAATGTAGGACCAGTACGTACACCCTGAATTAATAACGCACCTAGAATCACCGCATCCGGTGGTGTACCCGGAATTCCAAGTACTAGGGTCGGTATAAATCCACCACCTACGGTAGCGTTATTGGCGGACTCAGTGGCGATTAAACCATCGGGTTCTCCTTCGCCAAATTTTTGCTCAGGTTTGGCAGTGCGTTTGGCTTCAGAATAAGCCACCAAGCCTGCAACTGAGCCCCCTGCTCCGGGCAAAATGCCTACCAGAGTTCCGATAATTGATGATCTAACGAGGTTGAATTTAGATTTAAGTGCGACTCTAGCAGCCTCGCCAATACGCACAGATTTTACCCCTTCATCTATT
>CALJIH010000216.1 GCA_937974135.1 uncultured Cocleimonas sp.
GATCAAATAAACCAATCAAGTATCTAACATATAAACGTGATCCAAGGCGTTTGCCTAATGCCAACTCACTTTTCTTCAGGTCATCTTTGGTGACGATATTAACGTCATCCAGACCGAAAGCTGAACCGATCTGTTGAATAATACTGCCACTTCCCGTCACACCTAAACCACGTACAGCCGAGAGCAACAATGCGCTTTCTTGACCCGATGCAGATGAAAGCGTGTTTCCGGTAATCAAATAACTCAGAATTTCACTTTCCTCTTCAAGTGTTGGGTCTGCATATAATGTGGATTTGGGGCTTAACAGAGTGCCCCCCAAATGAATACCTACAACCTGCTTATCGATAGTTCGTGTCGCACGAATATCCATACCAATCAATCTAGGTGAGCCGTTAAAGATAAGGCGACCATTGGCTATTTCTAAGTCTTGTCCGTAGGCTTGGAATTTACCGTCTTGAACGCGCAATGAACCATTGGCTAAAATATCTCTGCGATTATGTGTGACATTAACATCACCAGATAATTTTGCTTCTAAACCAAACGCATCCATTCTTACCTTTTTACCCAAACTGATAAGTACTTTTGGTCTGATTTTTACTGAGGTTACTTGTTCTCCAACCTTTGATTCACCGATGATGAAGGTATCCGTCGATTCATCGATACTGGTTTCGGGGATATTTTTTAAGCGAATATCTGCTTCTGGAATATCAATTCTGCCCGTAATACCTACTAACTGCGGCGTTAAATTCAAGTTGATATCAGGTGACATCACTGCTTTGATTTCATTGGTATTCATGAAGCGGATATTTTTACCACTGATTTTTATTCTCGCTTTCCACTTAGCGATATCTTTTAAATCCATATCACCTGAGACATTTAACACACCTTTGCCCATTAACATTTTACCGTTAATAATGGCTTGTCCTGGCTTATCAGCGCGGAGATTTAAATTAATATTAGTAATTTCTGTACCTGCTTCAGGTAATCTTAAGTAGGCATTTTTGATTTCAGCTTTACCCTTTATTTGGGGCTTACTCAATAAGCCTGTAAAGGTTAACTTGCTACTCATAGCACCACGTAAACCTCGTGATCGTGGAATAAAACGCTGTGCAAAGTTTATATTTGGTACATCGAAGTTGGCACTTCCGTTGATAGTATGTTTGCCATTTTTAGGAGATAGTTTTATTTTTGCTTTTGAAGAAAACACCCCACGATTAATAATCTTCATCTTGGCTTCAGTGTTGATTGTGCGATTGTTAATCGTTGCATTTAACTCTGCATTTTCATAACTAAAGCTTTGTTCATCACCATCTTCACCTTTAAATGAAAATGAGTTATTAGGTAGTTTGAATTTAATAAATCCTGTGGGCTTGCCTTTGTTTTGTTTGATATCATAACTGCCCTGAATATCACCGTTTAAAGTAAGACCTTCAGGCAAAAAGGGCTTAATTAAGCTAAGCGGTGTTTTCTTTAAAGTCCCCTTGGCAGTTAAACCAGAGGCTTTACTGAAACTAGCCGTAGAGCACGCTTGAGTTTTATCACTACTAAAGCATAGTTTATCTGCATTGAATCCATCTTTAGATATCGAAACTCTTGTCGTTTTTTGCAATCTCCAATCACCCGCTTTGGTATCACCAAGTTTCAAGGTTTTTACAGAACCGTTCCAACGTTGGTTTTTCCAACCACCGTTTGCTTTAAGATCTACCTTGGCATCCGAGTGATTAACTTTCGCTGTTATCGCATGGTTTTCTATCGTGCCATTGAGCTCTATCTTGGCTGACTTTACTTCTTGATCAGCATTCTTTAACTTTTTAAGGTCACTTTTTATTCGATAAATACCATTTTTAGTGCTCGCGGTGAATTTTCCTGAGCCTAAACTAAATGCATCAAATTTAAGATTATTAGCATCACCGCTGGCATTAATAATTGGTCTATCTATGGTTCCCTGAAGCTGTCCTTTTACAACTAAGTTACCTGATAAATCTGATGAAATTTGCTTTAAATTTTTACCTTCTACATTCCAATTCAAATCGAAAGGGCTGCTCGCTTTTCCAGTAACTTGAATTGTATTATTGCCAATTTGGGTGTTCATTTGTTTGATCACAGGAACACCATCACGGATATCAACTTCGCCTTGTAGCTTAATGTCTGCTTGCGTTAAACGCTGTTGTTTTACACTAAGATTAGAGCCTAATAGATTGGTTTTAATATTGGGCGACGCGTATGCGCCATTTACACTTACCGTACCCGTTACACGACCCGTGATATCTGGTGATACTTCAGATAAGTTTTGTGCATTCACTTTTAGGTTTAAACCTAGGGGCTCACTTACTTGTCCTGAAACAGCTAAACTATTCGTACCACTCTTGGCCAAAATTGACTTCAATTGAATGTTCTTTTCATTGAATGCAACTTCACCATCTAGAAAAATAGAGTCTTTGCCCTGTTTAAACTCATCATAAACTAAATTATCACCTTTCAATTTTAGCGTTGTCACTAAGTTCTTCTGAGTTCCAGTGAGTTTACCGTCTCCATTTATTCGACCTTGAAGTAGCTTAGATATTTGATTTAGGTTCCCCCCTTCTATTTTCCAGTTTAAATCAAATGGTTCGGTGGCTTTTCCGCTCACTTGAATTTTATTATTTCCAATTTGGGCATTCATTTGTTTAACTACTGGAAAACCTTCACGAATTTCAACTTCACCCTTTAGTTTTACATCTGCTTGAGTTAGCGGTTGTTGTTTAAAAAAGAGGTTAGAGCCCACTAAGTTAGTTTTTATATTCGGTGAATTATAAGGACCTGTAACACTTGCTGTACCTGTGACCCTACCAGCTATATCTGGAGAGACTTCAGACAATTTCTTTGCATTGATTTCAATATTTATAGCGACAGGTTCGCTGGCTTGTCCTGTAACATTAATACTATTTGTACCGCTCTTAGCAGTAAGAGAACTTAATAAGATTAATTTATCTTTGAGCTTAGCCTCGCCCTCTAGAAGCAGTGAGTCTTTTCCTTGTTTAAGTTCATTGATTACTAAATTGTCTGCTTTTAATTTAAGGGTTGTAGTCAGGTCATTAGATGTACCTTTTAAAACACC
>CALJIH010000217.1 GCA_937974135.1 uncultured Cocleimonas sp.
GGAGCTTGTGACCAAACTTCACGAAAGTTGTCTAAAGTAAGTGGTGCAAACAAATCAAAATGGATAGCATCGCTACTAGAGTGAAATGCCGCCCAAAACGCGTATAAAAGAGGCAGTATCCAAAAAACTGCAAGCAAATAGGCGCCAAATAATTCGATACTTCCTAGTAATGAGAATTTAGTTTTTTTCATTGTTGTTGTCTATGTGGTTATCTATAGTGAACGCGTTTATCGACAAAAAAGAACTGCACCATGGCTGTTACCGCTAACAATATCAGTAGGAAAACGGTGAGCGCGGATGCATATGAAATATCGAAAAATGAAAATGCATTTTCATAAATATAATAAAGAATTAAATTAGTCGCGTTATCTGGCCCACCTTTGGTAAGAATGAACAGATGATCAACTAACTTAAAGGAATTTAAGAAGGCGTTAATTAATACAAACAGCGTGGTTGGTAATAACAACGGGAACTGAACTCGCCAGAAATAATTCCATCGAGATGAGCCCTCAAGTTTCGCGGCCTCGTGTAATTCAGGGGAAATCGTTTGAAGCCCGGCAAGGTAAAAGATCATAAAGAATCCTGCTTCTTTCCAAACGGTCATTACAATTATTGCGGGCAGAGCGGTATCAGGGTCACCTAACCAGTTGTGACTTTCTACACCAAACACTGCGAGTGCTTTATCCAATAAACCAATATCAGGTGCATAGAAAAACAACCAAATATTAGCCACTGCAATCATCGGTAACATGGTTGGAATAAAATACGATAGTCGAAGTAATCCACGGCCAGGAATGGCCTTGTTCACAATCAGCGCCATTATAATGGCTAGGCCGATAGAGGTTGGAATGGTACCGATAGCCATCCACATATTGTTCTCGAAGACTTTCCAAAAAATAGGGTCTTCAATCATTGCTGTATAGCTATCTAAGCCCGTAAAACGAGACGGACGAATAACTGATTGATTACTGTATAAGCTATTAAAAAACGTCGCAATAGTAGGATAGTGAGTAAACGCTATCAGCAATATTGCCGCTGGAGTAAAGAGTAACCAGCCGTGTAAATTTTGCTTAGTGGAATATTTCATTAATAGTTATACATCAGAGAAATGGTCAAAAAGTAGGGGGGTGTGTTTTTAAACATTCCCCCCTTAACGGAGTTTACTTATATGCCTTCAATACACGATTTGCAGCTTTTTGAGCTTCTCCTAGTGCGTCTTCAGGAGATTTAGTACCAATCAATGCAGCTTGGATTGCATCATCAAGTCCTTTACGGATACGGCCGGCTTGGAAGGTAGAGAATTCAGCTGTAGCGAACTCTAACTGATCTCTAGCAACTGCCGCAGGTGGGAACTCTTTTACGTAATTCTTTAGAGTGTCAGTTTCATAAGAATCTGGGCTGATTCCCATGTAACCAGTAGCTACTGACCATGATGCTGAGCGCTCTGGGTCTGTCATATAACGAATTAACTTAAGCGATGCAGCACGTTCTTCTGCAGAAGCACTTTTGAAGATGTAGAAGTTACCACCACCTGTTGGTGTTCCGCGACGCTTACCAGCTGGAAGCATTGCAACACCAAAGTCGAACTTAGCGTTCTTTTTAACTGTAGTAAGGTTACCTGTTGAATGCCACATCATTGCTGTCTTACCTTCTAAAAAGTTCTGACGTAATGTGCCCCATTCGATAGTTCCTTCAGGCATGACTTTATGCTTTGTGCCTAGATCTCTCCAAAAAGAAAGTGCCTCAACAACATTAGGGTTATCAAAATAGGTTTCAACACCACTACCATCCATTAGCACTTGATCGTTTTGCATCGCTAACGCGGAAAACATCCAGTAAGGATAACCAGTAGAAGGAATCATAAGACCCCACTGAGAACCATCACTCTTGGTTAGTTTCTTACTTACATCTCTAAGTTCGTCCCACGTTGCAGGTGGTTTTTCAGGATCAAGCCCAGCTTCTTTGAATGCATCTTTATTGTAATACATCACGATAGTTGAACGCTGGAAAGGGATACCATAGGTTTTATCATTGGTAACGCCATTTTCCATTAAGCTAGGGTAGAAAGATTTTAACCAAGCTTTTTCTTCATCTGATTTAACAACATCATCAAATGCAACAATTGCATCAAGTTCTAGAAGCTCGAAAATATCGATTGAAAACATTACTGATAATTGTGCTGGTTGACCACTTTTCATCGCTGCCAAAGCTTTTACACGTGCGTCGTTGTAGTTACCTGCATAGATAGCGTTGACTTTTATGTCTGGGTTTTCAGACATAAAACCAGCAACCATTTTATCAACAGTTTTTGTTAATGCTCCACCAACTGCTACTGGGTAATACATGGTTAATTCAGTTTCTGCCATAGCGACACTTGATAATAAAGATATGCCAGCTGCAACAGCGACATTCCTTAATTTATTTTTTATAAATTTCATACTTTTCTCTCCTTTGGATATGTAATAAAAATTCAAATGACAAACCTATGTCATCCATAGAAAATCATCACTGTTAAATATGTAGGGCAACAAATGATGATGTTCTGCTTACAAACGTTGTTGTTCATCATTAAATAGATGAACGTCTTCTTCCTTCCAGCTAATAAATAACTTATCTCCTCGCTGTAAATTGGTTTGATTTGTGAGGCGCATAGAAATCTCTTTGCCTCCATGGTTTAGTCTCATGACTGATTCGCCACCCAGATATTCAATTGATGTAACTTCAACGGATAAACCATTTTCTGATATAAATAAATGCTCAGGTCTAATTCCGATAGAACCTGTATTTTTGAAACCTTTAGGTAACGGTATTTTTTGCAAATCTGACTCAGGAATATCATTGGCATAAATCACATTCATTGGTGGTGTGCCGATAAATTTTGCAACAAATTCATTCGCCGGGCTTTCATAGAATTCCTGCGGAGTACCTATTTGAATCACACTCCCTTTATCCAGTAACACAATTTGATCTGCCATCGACATGGCTTCAATTTGATCATGGGTTACATAGATAACGGTTAAACCTAATCGTTGTTGTAAATCACGAATTTCATCTCGCATTTCTGCGCGTAATTTTGAGTCCAAATTAGACAGTGGCTCATCCATCAAACAAACTGTTTGCTCCGACACAATCGTTCTGGCAAGTGCAACCCGTTGTCTCTGTCCACCCGATAGATTTGCGGGTTTTCGATCAAGTAAATCCGTTAAGCCAACGATTCTTGCAGCATTGTCTGTGAGTTTTTCACGTTCAGATGCAGGTACTTTTCGTACTTTTAAACCAAACTGAATATTTTCTTTAACGGATAAATGTGGAAATAAGGCGTATGACTGAAATACCATTGATATGCCTCTATCAGAGGCTTCTTTATATGTCACATCTTGATCTGCAATACTAATCGTTCCTGAGGATACTTCCTCAAGACCACAAACCATTCTTAATAAAGTAGATTTACCACAGCCCGAAGGTCCTAGTAGTACTGTGAATGTTTTTTCAGGAACGCTAAATGAGACTTCATTAACCGCTTTTACATCGCCCCAGCTTTTGCTGACATTTTTTATCGTTACGTTAGTCATGAATAGCTAACTCTTCTTCTGAAGCATTAATTGTTTTGTTTTCGCAGATAATCAGTTCTGAGCCTGATTTTTCTAATAAATTGCATACATCTTCGGGTGGACGTTTGTCACAGAATATTTTTGCTATATCTTGAATTTCACCACCTCTAACATGCGCTGCTCGACCAAATTTCAAATGGTCGAGAACTAAGATGCTTTCGCGGCAATTCACTCGAATGAGATCACGAATACGTACTTCTTCTTCATAGAAGTCCAGCAAACCACCATCCAAATCAACACCCGCAACACCAAAAATACCAAAATCGGTTTTATAGGAACCGAAAAATTCTTGGGCGTTTGAACCGATCAGATCATGATCGGCATTTCTAACTCTGCCGCCACAAATATTGATTTCAAAGCTGGGGTTGGCACTGGCAATTTGTGCAATGTTTAAACTATTGGTGAATATTCTTAATGAGTCGTGTTGAAGTAATGCGTTCATCACGATTTCTGGAGTTGTACCAATACCCAAGGAGATAGAACTGGAATTTGGGATGAGCTTAGCCACGCCTTCAGCAACCTGCATTTTACCGATGCGGTTAAGTGCTTGACGAGAGTCATAAGCAAGATTTCCTGTGGTAGAGATCGGAACAATGCCGCCATGTCGTCGTCTAGCTAAACCGAGGTCACATAGTTGGTTAATATCGCGACGAATAGTTTGTCCAGTTACTTCAAATTTATTCGCTAATTCATCCACGGTGATGAATGTCTTTTGCCGAAGCAGGTCGGATATATCTGCTTGTCTACTGGTTAATTTCACTAAATTACTCTCAATCACTAAAAATGTTCATTTGAATATAAAATATATAATAGTCAACAAAAATTGTAATTACAATGCCTTTTGCTGTAATAAATTTAGTGCATAACTCATATATTTGCAATAATATGTTCATATGAACATTTGTTTTACATATGAGAATATAGAATTAATCATACTTTTGGTAGGGAAATGAAGCAGTTAAATCAACTAACGAAACAAACGTGCCAAGATATTAAATTTATTTTAACGGATATAGACGATACCGTTACTACTGATGGCATGCTAACAAGCTCTTCGTATTCTGCTTTGGAGGCTTTAAGTAATTATGGTTTTATTATTATTCCTGTAACTGGTAGATGTGCGGGTTGGTGTGATCATATTGCTCGCATGTGGCCAGTGCATGCAATTGTGGGTGAAAATGGCGCATTTACATATCGCTATGATCGTGATGAAAAAAAAATGCATACGACTTTTTGTCAAGATGATAAAACATTAATTAGTAATGCAGAAAAGTTAAAGGCTATTGGTCGTGAAGCTTTAAGTAAAATTGAAGGTACTAAATTAGCTTCAGACCAAGCATTTCGTTTAACCGATCTTGCAGTTGATTTTGCTGAGGATGTAGAGCCTTTGGGGCTCGATGAAGCGCAGAAAATAGTAGATCTTGCAGAATCGTATGGTGCTACAGCCAAGATCAGTTCCATACACGTGAACTGTTGGTTTGGTAATCACAGTAAACTATCTACTAGTCTTACTTTATTAAAAGAAAGTTTTAATATCCCCGAAGATCAAATTCAAAAAAGGGTTGTTTTTATTGGTGATTCTCCTAACGACGGCACCATGTTTGAATATTTTGATCTGTCTATCGGTGTGGCAAATATCAATGCCTTTTCAAATACTTTAGTTGAAAAACCTACCTTTGTTACTAATGGCTATGCCGGAGATGGTTTTACAGAAGTTGCTAATTATTTACTCGATCAAACTAGTTAAGGGATCCAGCTATTTAAATTTCTATCTATGAAAAGATTAGTTAAAAGCCAGTTTGTTAAAGGTAAGGTTCTATGACTTTGTTATTAGAACTCAGTGGCTCCATTGCACTACTTTTGTGGGGTCTCAGAATGGTTCGCACAGGTGTATTACGAGCCTACGGTACAAAACTTAAACGCCTTGCGATGCGAAGTGAAGGTCGTATTCTGCCTGCATTAAGTGCAGGTCTTTTAGTTGCTGCGTTATTGCAAAGTAGTACTGCAACGGCGTTAATTGCATCATCATTCGCGGGACAGGGAATCGTAAGTGTTTCTGCTGCATTCATTACTATTTTAGGAGCCGATGTGGGTACTGCAATTGCAGCTATCATCGCGTCTCAGAAAATCAGTTTTCTCTCACCGCTGTTATTAACGATTGGTGTTTTTGGTTATATCTTGTCATCCAAAAGTAAACGCAAAAATCTATTTCGTGCATTTACTGGATTAGGTTTAATTTTATTGGCCTTATCTATCATCGGCAAAACAGCCGCACATCTAGCGACTTATGAGACCTTTATTGGCATTGTGCGCCAAATAGAAACACTCCCTTTTCTATTGCTAATATTCTCTTTGATATTTACCTATTTAGCGCATTCAAGTCTCGCGATCGTATTACTAACGACTGGTTTTGTGGTATCTGGTTTACTAAGTGTTGAGAGTGGTTTAGTGATGGTGCTTGGTGCAAATTTAGGTAGTGGATTTTTACCTGTACTGGCTAGTTGGGGTGAAAATATTAATGCGCGCGTACCTGTTGTTACGAATCTATTTGTGCGATTAGTGAGTGTGGTAATTGCTTATTACACTTTGGCTTGGCTGACCACTAACAACACAGAAGCATATACTTTTCAGCACTTAATTGATTATCTCGAACATAAATTTCATATTACTAATGAGTTTTTACCGTTAGCTTTTCATCTAGCCTTAAATGTTTTTATCGTTATTGTTGGTTTACTTTTTATAAGACCGTTAACTGCTTTTATTCGCAGATTACTGCCTCCTTCCAAAGATGAAAAAGTTGAAATCAAACCCCAATATTTAGATAGCAATAGTATTCAAATACCCGCCGCCGCTCTAGCATGTGCTAAACGTGAAATTCTTGTACAAGCCGATATTGTGCAAAATATGTTACGCCAATCCTTGGTGGTGTATAACACTAATGATAATGATCTTCGTAAAGAAATCATCACTATGGATGATTCCGTGGATACCTTATATGCTGCTATAAAATTGTATATAGCAGAAATACTACAAGGAAAACTCAGTGAGCAGGAAAGTCAACAAGCACTAGATTTATTAAGCTTTACCGCTAACATGGAGCATATCGGCGATATTGTTGACGTTAGCTTGATGGAATTAGCAGGACGTAAAATTGAACAACAAGCGGAATTTTCAAAAGAAGGTTTGTCTGAGATTAGCGCCATTCATGAAGCCGTAAATTCCAATTTTGAGACGGCGGTTAACACATTCATTTCAGGTGACTGTGAATTAGCCAAACTTTTATATGAATCAAAAGCAGAAGTACAAAAAATTGAAAGTGATTCGGTTTCAATGCATTTGCAACGCATTGGCCAAGGTAAGCCAGATAGTCTAGGCACAAGTTCAATGCATTTAGATATACTAAGAGATTTTAAACGAATAAATAGTCATTTAACCGCTACTGCATATCCTGTGCTAATTGCATCGGGTGAAGTGCCAAATAGAAAACTCAAAGTTGAGGATATATAAATGTATATTGATTCTGAAGAACAACTCAGAGAACTCTATGCTTATCCCAAAGGTCGAGCGAAAGACAAGTTATTAATCGCTTTAGAAAAGCACTCTATAAACGGGCTTTGTTGTATATGGGGTTTTCATGTTTGAATTATTTTGCCTAACAAAATAATTCAAACAGTTAAAAAGTTGTCTGGTGTGATTCCCTAGGAATCCAGCGAGGTAGTAGGCGAATTTCCGTAAGGAAACGACGGGGAAGGTTGAAGCATCGTTACGAATTTCGTACGAATAGAATTAGAGAAAGTGCCTAAAAGT
>CALJIH010000218.1 GCA_937974135.1 uncultured Cocleimonas sp.
TAAAAGTGGGGGGGTGTCTTTTTACATTAATAGTTAAGTATTTTAACGCGTTTATTCAATATCAATCATGACAGCTGCCCTATTCCTCGAGCAACTCCTCAACGGCTTACAACTTGGCATGACATTATTCTTAATGTCAGCAGGGTTGACCTTAGTGTTTGGTGTCATGGGTTTAATCAATCTAGCGCATGGCTCTTTATATATGATTGGTGCTTTTTGTTGCGCTGTCATTACTGGCATGACGGGTTCATTCTTACTGGGTTTACTCGCTGGTTTTTGTGGTGCCGCCATTGCAGGTTTAATCATTGAAATTCTAGTCATTCGACGTTTATATAAACGTGATCATCTTGATCAGGTACTGGCGACATTTGCGCTTATTTTAATTGCCTCAGAAGGCACTAAATGGATTTTTGGGCCCGACCCTTTATACCTTAGCGTTCCTTCTTGGTTATCTGGATCGATACCTTTATTGGGTGGCGGTTCTTATCCTGTCTATCGGTTAGTGATTATTTTAATTGGATTAATGATCGCCTTCGGTTTGTATTTACTCATCACTAAAACACGTTTAGGTATGCGTATTCGAGCAGGCGAATCGGACCGAGAAATGATCGCCGCACTCGGTGTGGATATTCGCACCATCTATACCTTGGTGTTTGCCTTAGGTGCAGCACTCGCTGGACTTGCAGGAGCATTAGTCAGCACCTTGTATTCGGTCGAAGTTGGCATGGGTGAACCTGTTTTGATCCTCGCGTTAGTGGTTATCGTCATTGGTGGTATTGGTTCAGTCAAAGGGGCTTTAGTCGCTTCGATCTTGGTGGGATTAGTCGATACTTTAGGACGTGTATTTTTGCCAAATCTACTCGGTTTGTTTATTAATAATGATAATGTGGCGACCCTAAGTGCCTCGTTAGCATCCGTTTTAGTTTATATATTAATGGCTTTGATTCTAGCGATTAAACCTCAAGGATTATTCTCAATTCATGATTAGCGTAAATAATATTAATCGTGAATCTTTTATCAATATCAGTATTTTATTGCTGCTGTTTATTAGTGCGTTTGTATCCTACTTTTTGGACCAAGGTTATTACGTCAATCTCATCAGTCGAGTCACCGTTTTTGCTATCGCTGGTATCGGTCTAAACCTAGCATTAGGTTACGGCGGCATGGTGAGCCTTGGACATGCAGCATTCTTTGGTTTAGGTGGTTATATCGCCGGCATAGGTGCTTTACATTTTAGCGAAAGCAGCGAATTCGCTTTTAGTTTAGGTGGCAGTAATGAAATGCTACTACTCTGGTTGGTCGCAATTGTTTTAAGCGCCATTTTAGCTTTCTTTATTGGTTTAATCTCATTAAGAACTACCGGCGTTTATTTCATTATGATCACCCTCGCCTTTGCGCAGATGATTTATTATTTCGTGATTTCATGGTCAACCTATGGCGGCGAAGACGGTTTATTAATCAACACTCGCAATCAGTTTTTAGGGTTTGAAACAGATAACGAGATTTTCTTTTTCCTGATTTGTTTTGGTATGTTGTTACTGTTTATTTGGATTAGCTCACGATTGATTAAATCACGCTTTGGTACCGCCTTAAATGTGGCACGCATGAATCATGTACGTTTAGCGACTGTTGGCATTAACCCATTTCCGATCAAACTTACTGCCTTTGTTTTCTCTGCAATTATTACAGCGATTTCTGGTGCTTTGTTTGCCGATCTGAATCGTTTTGTAAGCCCTGACATGCTCAGCTGGCAAATGTCTGGTGAAATTATTATCTTTATTCTCTTAGGCGGAGTGGGTCGTTTATACGGACCTGTAATTGGTGCAGTAATTTTCGTCATGCTTGAAACCATAATTGGTGGCTATACCGAGCATTGGAAACTCTTCTTGGGTCTATTCTTATTAGGGATTGTTTTATTCGCGAATGGCGGTTTGATGCAAATTGTTGCTGGAGATAAACGCCATGACTGATCCCGTTTTAAATATCAAAAATCTTAATAAATCCTATGGGGCTTTGAGAGTTACCGACGATGTTTCCTGCGATTTATATGCTGGTGAAATCCATACTTTAATTGGTCCCAACGGTGCAGGTAAATCTACTTTAATTGGCCAAATTGCAGGATGGATAAAACCAGACTCTGGCGCAATATACTTAGGCAAAACTAAGATCGACAAAATGAGTGTTTCTAAACGCAGTCGCTTAGGTTTAGGCCGTAGTTTTCAAGTGTCATCGCTGGCGATGGAATTATCGGTTAGACGTAATGTGATGTTAGCCGTGCAAGCGCGTCAAGGTTCTAGTTTTAAGTTTTGGAAAGCGGTAGAGACTGATCAAAGCTTAATCGATGAAGCTGATAAAATTCTCAAGCAACTAAATATTGATGAGTTCCAAGATGTTATTGCAGCTGAATTATCCCACGGTAAACGTCGTGAACTCGAGGTTGCTTGCGCAATGGCGTTACTACCTAAGGTGTTGTTACTCGATGAGCCGATGGCGGGATTAGATCCAGCGAGTACCAAAAGCTTGGTTGAATTCTTATTAAAACTTAAAGAAGACATACCGATATTACTGATTGAACACGATATGGATGCGGTGTTTAAACTCTCTGATCGAATTTCAGTATTAGTCTATGGAAAAATCATTTTTTCTGGTACTCCCGATGAAATCAAAGATTCTAAGGCCGTTAAAACAGCATATTTGGGAGAAGACTGATGTCATCGACTACTTTGTTATCTGTTAAAAATATCGCAACTTTTTACGGTAAATCTCAAGCATTATTTGATGTGAGCTTAGAAGTTAAAACAGGTGAAGTTGTCGCGTTGATGGGACGCAATGGTGTGGGTAAATCGACCACGATTCGATCCATTTGTAATCTTACCCCTGCCGCATCAGGTGAGATTACTTTAGTCGGTAAAAAAACCGCAAAAATTGCATCGCATAAAGTTGCGCAATTAGGTATCGGTTTGGTTCCCGAAGGACGTCGTTGTTTTCCCAATTTAACCGTTTATGAAAACTTAATGGCTAC
>CALJIH010000219.1 GCA_937974135.1 uncultured Cocleimonas sp.
CAATGGACTAGATTACAAATAGATGTATTTTATTTGAATTGAAATAAGCCTGACTAACCCCTTTAATCATCTTCCAAGACAAAACCTCAAAAAGTAGGGGGGTGTGTTTCGACAAGTTCAGCATAAATAATTCAATAAGCTCAACAGAATTGTCTTTTTTACTGATCGAAGAGGGCATTTAACTATTTTCTTCAGCCAGTTCTTGTAGCTGTTCTGCTTGGTATTCATTAATCAATGGATCAATGATTTGGTCTAAATTTCCTGTCACGAAATCATCTAATTTATACAAAGTCAGGTTAATTCTGTGATCCGATACCCGGCCTTGAGGGAAATTATAAGTACGAATACGTTCTGATCTATCACCACTACCAACTAAAGACTTTCGTTGTTCTGCTTGTTCCGCATCTTGTAGCGAACGTTCGCCTTCTAAAATACGGGCTTGTAAAACAGACATCGCTTGTGCTTTGTTTTTATGTTGCGAGCGTTGATCCTGACATTCAACCACGATACCTGTTGGAATATGCGTAATACGAATCGCAGAATCCGTTTTATTTACGTGCTGTCCACCTGAACCAGAGGCTCTGAAAGTATCTACACGAATATCACCTTTGTTGATATTTTGCGCTTCTACTTCATCGGGTTCTGGCATGACTACCACGGTCGCGGCTGAGGTATGTACGCGTCCTTGAGATTCGGTTTCAGGAACACGTTGCACACGATGCGCACCGGATTCAAATTTCAAACGTGAATAAGCGCCATTGCCAACCACTCTTGCGATTATTTCCTTGTATCCACCATGCTCTCCCAGATTTTGGCTCATGATTTCGACTTGCCAACGTTTGGATTCTGCATAACGTGAATACATGCGAAACAGATCTCCAGCAAATATAGAAGCTTCATCACCACCAGTACCAGCGCGTATCTCTAGGAATATATTACTATTGTCGTGTGGATCAGTTGGAAGCAACAGTTTTTGTAAGTTTAATTCTAAATCTTCTAAAGAGGATTTAATGCCAGATAACTCTTCGCGTGCCATCTCCTTAAGTTCAGGATCGTTTAGCATTTCTTCAGCAGTTTCTTTGTCATCAATGATTTGGCAGTAATTTTTATATTCTATAACTACTGGTTCTAGCTGACTGTATTCCATTGATAAAGCACGAAACTGATTTTGATCAGACATCACCTCAGGTTCAGCCAATAAGCCCGCGATTTCCTCATGCCGATCGCTTAATCCTTCGAGTTTAGTGAGAATAGATGCTTTCACTTAGTTATTTTCCTTATTAGTGGGAGTTTCTTCAGTATCGGTTAAATTCAATAATTTATTCGATGCTTCCAGTAATTTACTATCACCAGCATGTGCTGCTTTGTTCATGGCGACCGTTGCATCATGCGCTAATTTATTGGTCAAGGTGTGTGCCAAAAATTGCAAAGCTTCATCAGCGCTTGCACCATTTCTCAATAACTTTTGCGCTTTTTCTAAGGTATCATTTTGAATCGAACCAATTTTATCACGATAGCGCTTAATAATATCCATTTGATCTTGCGCGCGTAACCAACTCATGAAGTTTTCCACCTCATCATTGATCATGAGTTCACCTTGTTCTGCAGCATCATGTCGGGACTTTAGATTATCTTCAATGACGGATTGCAAGTCATCTACGGTGTATAAATAGATATCATCTAAGTCACCAACCTCGGCTTCAATATCACGAGGAACTGCGATATCCACCATAAAAATCGGCTTATGCTTGCGTTTTTTGAGAGCTGCTTCGACCGTGCCTTTACCAATAATTGGCATTGGCGCTGCGGTTGAAGAAATAACAATATCGGCATCCGCCAAATATTCGCCAATTTCTTGTAATGATATTCCAACCCCATTAAATTCCTCTGCAAGTAATGTTGCTTTTTCAACATTACGATTAGCAATGATTACTTTACCAATCTGGGCTTTTTTAAGATGTTTACCGACTAGCTCAATAGTTTCACCTGCACCAATTAATAACGCCGTTTTGGTATCTAATTGGCTAAAAATTTGTTTGGCTAAGTTGACTGCTGCAAATGCAACGGATACGGGGTTTGATCCTATACCTGTTCGGGTTCGTACTTTTTTTGCGGTTAAAAAAACATGTTGCATTAAACGTTTGAGGGTCGAACCAGCTGTTTTGTATTCAGACGCCGTTTTTAAAGCGGTTTTAAGCTGTCCGAAAATCTGCGGTTCACCTAAAACCATCGAATCTAAGCCACTCGCAACTCTCATTATGTGTCGCGTTGCTTCATCACCTTCGTGTTCATAACTGTATTTTTCAATATCAGCTGCTGTGATGCCATTATGCTTGGGTAACCAATGACTAATTTCTTGAGCGTCATAATCAGAAAATGTATAAATCTCTGTTCTGTTACAAGTGGATAAAATAATCACTTCGTTATTATTTTCATCAGATGAAGTATTCTTTTCATCGATATCCGTGCGTATTTTCTCTAAAGTCGCTGACAATCCTTCAGGGGTAAACGCAACTTTTTCTCTGATATCTACCGGAGCGGTTTTGTGATTGATTCCAATAACACGAATCATACAGCAACCTTATCTAGGGCAGTATGGTCGAAAATAACACTGGAAATCAATTTACACATAGCAGCGGGATTATAGCGCGAAACTAGGGTGCTTAGTACAGAGACTAAAAGGAGTATTTGAATAAATGGTCGATCAAAAGAGGCAGCCGAGGCATAGCCGACCCAAAGGGCGAGATGCAATCGTGTAAAAAGTAGGGGGGTGTCTTTTATTAGCTTAAATAACAGATTTTACCCATGTAACGATTTGATCTGCTGTCATCGCACCGACCTTTCTGATTGTCGATTGTCCATTTTTAAATAGAATAAACGTCGGTAAACCGCGTACATCATATTTTTCAGTCATTTGAGGAGATGTCTCGATATTTACTTTCGCTAGGATGACGTTGGGAAATAGTGCGACACTCGCATCTGCATAATCTGGCATCATAGCTTTGCAAGGACCGCAACCAATTGACCAAAAATCGACAACTATGGGTAGATTGGTATGTGTGATTACTTCGGCAAAATTATTATCGTTAAGCCTTAAAGGTTGTCCGTTGAATGCCTCATTACACTCTATGCAGTTCGGGATTTTGGATGAATCAGCAGTAAGGTTTGTAAGAGTCAACTCGTTTACCTGATAACAATGAATGCAAATTAGCCGTTGTATATTATCCATGATCAAAAACCAAAAAGCCTTAAAAGTAGGGGGGTGTACTTCGACATACTTCGATTAAGCTCAGTAATAATGCTCAATAGAGATGTCTTGTTTTATCTATTTTACTAGATAAAGGTTTGTACCCATGTAACCAAATCACCTAATGATTTGTGGTCACGTTCGGTCAGTTCCTCCATGGACAACTCTTCTAAGCGCTGTTGGAATTGGGTGGTTGTTAATGAGCAATCAAATTCGCCATCAATCAAACGTGCTTGGCAAAACTGTTTCCATTTTTGTTGTTCTTCTTGGGTCAAAGTATCGGGCCAGTTTCTGGCGCGATAGCGTGGGTAAAGTGTGTGTAGTCTTGTTGATTTGAAGTTAGGCGTCCAAGTGCTGAGTTTTTCAGGTGATGATGTGAGTATTTGGTTACATAACTTACGATCTTCATTGCTAATGAAGCCACCATAGAGTGCCGAGTCTGCGTCTGATTTTCCGAGTTCACGTTTGCGCTTATACATTTCTTCTAAACGACGCAGGATAGAATCATCAGCCACTATTTTTTGTTTGTGTGATTCAATTTGTTGCCAGTCAATTTGCCATTTCTGAGCCAACTCCGCGGTTAAAGTGTTTATTGGTGATATAGCGGGAGATTTATTGATATGAATACCTTTTAAGGCAATAAGTTGATGCCCTTCATCGCGTTCTGATCTTGGTTTGTAAAGGTTATCAATAATCTCATCTACGTTCATTGCCAGCATCGCGCTAGGATCATGACGCAGATCATAACTGATGATTTCGTTTTTATTTGTGGGATGCACCATTAGCGGAATGATAGGCGAAATACAGCCCTGACTAGCAGGGAACATACCACTCACGTGTAGCATCGTTTTTCGTTGTTCAAATTCAACCTGAGTATTTAACATCGGCGCGACATTGTTTTTAATGCGCAGATTAAAGAAATAATCGTATAAACGTGGTTGTTTTTCTTTGATAAGACGAGCGATATCAATTGTCGCTTTTACATCGACAAGTGCATCGTGTGCGCCTACTTGTTCGATATTATTTGCAGCCGTTAAGTGTTCAAGCCTAAAGCTCGGGATACCCTCTTCATTTTCACGATCAGGCCAAACAATGCCTTCTGGGCGCAAGGCATAGGTCATTCGAACTAAATCTAAAATGTCCCAGCGATTATTACCGTTTTGCCATTCGCGTGCATAGGGATCTATAAAGTTTCGGTAAAAACCAAAACGAGTGACCTCATCATCAAAACGGATACTGTTATAACCCGCCCCACAAGTACCTGGTTGAGAGAATATTTCGTTTATTCGACCAAAAAATTCTGCTTCATTGTAACCTTCTTTAGCGGCAAGTTGCGGTGCAATACCTGTGACTCTGACAGCATCTGGATGCGGTAAAAAATCAGGCGTAGGTTTGCAATAAAACATCACAGGTTCGCCTATGACATTTAACGCTAAATCTGTGCGAATACCAGCAAATTGTGCGGCGCGGTCACGACGCGGATCGACCCCCCAAGTTTCATAATCATGCCAAAAGATTGTTTGTTCTGTCATTGTATTTAAACGCTAAACTCGCTAAAAGTAGGGGGGTGTCAAAGTGACCTTTGCACGGAAATAGTAATTTTTATCTCATTATATTTTCGCGTAAATATCACTGAGAATATTGTATCATTCAGTCACTAATCAATTGGAAGAAAATTATGTTGTGGTTAAAAGCGGTACATATTTTATTTGTAATGTCTTGGATGGCAGGAATCTTTTATTTGCCGAGAATCTTCGTGCATTTTGTTGAGGGTAAAGAGGCCGGCCAAGATGTAGATCGTTTAGTCATTATGGCGCGCAAGCTCTATGGTTTTATGAGTATTATGATGCTGATCGCTTTAGGCACTGGAATTTGGTTGTGGCTTGCTTATGGCTTCACAGGCAAATGGCTAATCGTAAAGCTGGTATTTATTGGATTGATGATGGTCTATCATTTTTGGTGTCAAAAACGTATGTTAGAAATGAAGCAAGGGTTTTTGAATCACTCGGGTATTTTTTATCGTTGGATGAATGAATTACCATTGGTGATATTAAGCGTCATTTTAGTTATGGTCGTGGTTAAACCTTTTTAATAACTTCAACAACATTCGATCGCGTACAAACAAAAAAGCCAGATCAAACGATCTGGCTTAGTGCGGATACTACTATTTATCAGTCTTGATGTGATCCGATAAACTTGTAAATTGCAGCGCCTATAACCGCGCCTACAATCGGTGCTACCCAGAACAACCAAAGCTGCTGAAGTGGTAAACCACCTTCAAAAATGGCAACTGCTGTACTACGTGCTGGGTTAACTGAGGTGTTACTGACTGGAATCGAGATTAAGTGAATCAACGTTAATCCAAGACCAATAGCAATCGGTGCAAAACCCGCTGGCGCACGCTCATCTGTTGCGCCTAAAATAATGATTAAAAACATCATTGTCATTACGATTTCGCAAATGAGTACAGCGAACATATTGTACTTACCTGGAGAAGCTTCACCAAAACCATTGGTGGCGAATCCAGTTAATTCAAAACCCGCTTTACCTGATGCGATGAGATACAGGACGAAAGCACCCGCGATACCACCGACGACTTGTGCAATAATATAAGGTACTAATTGACCTGTTGGAAAACGTCCACCTGCCCATAAGCCAATCGATACTGCAGGATTTAAATGACAACCTGAAATATGACCTATAGCGTATGCCATAGTAAGTACTGTAAGACCAAATGCTAATGATACACCTACAAGCCCAATACCCACTTCAGGAAACGCAGCAGCCAATACAGCACTACCACACCCACCTAATACTAACCAGAACGTTCCGAAGAATTCAGCAACGTATTTTTGCATATCTTAACTCCTGTATAGATAAATTATTATTAAGTAGCATCATCTGCTACCAAACATAAGTAGTTGATTAGATTCATGCGGTTCATTTGCATATTTATCAGCGTGCATAAAAAAACCGAGTAAAAAACTCGGCTTTTATGGATAAAGGCAATCTCAGTTTATTTCCACTTTGCTTTATCCATCAGTTGCGATGCTTCTTTATTAAGCTCTCCAAGCTTCGCTAGATTGATCGAATCTGCCTTGAATTCACCCCAATTTTTAAGTGTATCGCTCCAATCACCAGAGGTGATAACAGGGTATTCATAGTTAACTTGTGCATACCAGTTCTGAGACTTTTCGTTCACTAAAAACTCCATCAGTTTTTGAGCATTAGCTTTGTTTTTTGCTGCGTTGGTCATGGCAATTCCGCTAATATTCACGTGAGCTCCACGATCAGCTTGGTTTGGCCAAAAAATCGCTACTGCTTCAGCTGCTTTGTTCTGTTTTTCGTCCTTACCGTGGATCATATTGCCGAAATAGTAGGTATTGGCGATGGCAATATCACATTCTCCCGCGGCGGCTGCTTTAATCTGATCGCGGTCACCACCTTTGGGTTTACGGGCTAAATTTGCAACAAACTTATCTGCCCATTCCTGAGTTTTTTCGGCACCATTATTAGCAATCATGGAGGCTACTAATGATTGATTATAAATATTTCCAGAGCTTCGTATGCAAATACGATTCTTCCATTTATCATCTGCAAGAGCTTCGTAAGTTGATAATTCCTCTGGCTTTACCTTATCTTTAACATAAAAAATTGGGCGTGCGCGCAGAGACAGACCATACCAAATGCCTTTAGGATCTCTAAATGAAGCTGGAATTGCTTTTTCAAGTACTTCAGATTCTGTTGCTTGTAAAACACCCGCTTCGTTAGCTTTGTGTAAACGACCTGCATCGGTTGTGATAAATAAATCAGCAGGACTATTTATGCCTTCCGTTTTTAAACGTTTTAATAATGG
>CALJIH010000220.1 GCA_937974135.1 uncultured Cocleimonas sp.
GAACCAACTTCAATCAAAAAAAGCCAGTTACCAAATGTCTTTGAAGTCATGTACGGGACTGAGGTCGTATACTTTTCTGATGATGGTAAATACTTTTTAGCGGGTGATATGATTGAACTTGAAACAAGAAAAAATCTATCCGATGAAGCGAAACAATCTATTCGTAAAAAAATATTAAAAGCACAGGACAATAAACCCGTTGTTTTTAAAGCGAAAGATGAAAAACATGTATTAACCGTATTTACCGATATTGATTGTGGTTTCTGTGCAAAACTTCATCGTGAGATGGCGGATATCAATGATAATGGCATTACTATTGAATATTTAATGTTCCCTCGAGCAGGTTTACAGTCTCATTCGTTCGAAAAAGCAGTGAGTATGTGGTGCGCTAAAGATCAACAACAAATGATGACAGATGCTAAAGAACGTCGAGAAATACCGAATTTATCGTGTGAAAATCCAATTGCTGATCAATACAATTTAGGTAGAGAACTAGGCGTTACAGGTACACCAGCCTTAATGACAACAACGGGAAGATTAATCCCAGGCTATATGCCTGCAGATCGTTTATTGGCGACTTTAGAACAAGAATCACATAATCAAAACTGATAGAAAAATCATATTTATTAATAAATATACTTTCTCATTTATTTAAGTTTGGGTATAGTAGATACATATCAGTGATAATTTTCACAGGAGAGATTCAAAAACTTAACCTTGTTAAATTTTTGAACACCGAAGGCGCAAATCCGCTCGGAAACGCTCAGGTAAAAGGACTGTGTAAATATACTGACTCTGGAGAGCGAAACATAATGTTTCCACCGAAGGGTTTAACCTAAATTATTTAGGGAATCTCTCAGGTAAAAAGGACAGAGGGGCGGCAGATTATTAAAATATCTGCCGCCCTTTTTTTTGTCCATTAGGAATTATTATGACGAAATCATCACAAAGCGTTAAACCTCAACGCACTCCACTTTACAATAAGCATCTTGATGCTAATGGTAAAATGGTCGATTTTGCAGGTTGGGAAATGCCCATTAATTATGGCTCTCAAGTACAAGAGCACAAGCAAGTCAGAACCGATGCAGGTATGTTCGATGTCTCTCATATGGTGGTACTTGATTTAAACGGTGATAAAACCAAAGCGTTTTTACGCTATTTACTCGCTAATGACGTCGCAAAATTAAAAGAAAATGGTAAAGCATTATATAGCGGGATGTTAAATCATGATGGCGGAGTCATTGATGATCTTATCGTTTATTTCATAGCTGAAGACTTTTATCGAGTTGTAGTAAATGCGGCAACTAGAGAAAAAGATTTAAAATGGATCTCTCAGCACGCTGATACATATGAAGTAACAATCAAAGAACGCAGTGATCTCTCAATGATTGCAGTACAAGGGCCAAATTCTCGAGAAAAAGTACACAGCTTTTTACACGCTGAAACCGAACAAAAATTATCCAACCTTGATGTATTCTTCGGTTTGGAAATCGATGATTATTTTTACGCCAGAACCGGTTATACAGGGGAAGATGGTTATGAAATTATGATCCCAAATGAGAAGGTTTCAGAGTATTGGGATAAGTTAATTTCAAGTGGAGTAAAGCCAATTGGTTTAGGAGCTAGAGATACTTTACGGCTTGAAGCAGGTATGAACTTATACGGAACAGATATGGACGAAAGTGTCAGCCCACTAGCAGCAGCAATGGCTTGGACTATTGCTTGGGAACCCGATGATAGAGACTTTATCGGTAGAAAAGCACTTGAAATAGAAAAAGAAAAGGGTCCACAGTTTAAATTGGTAGGACTTATTCTCGAAGACAAAGGCGTCTTAAGAGGTCATCAGAAAGTCATCACAGAACATGGAGAAGGTGAAATAACCAGTGGTTCTTTTTCACCCACATTAGGTCAATCAATTGCGCTTGCAAGAATACCTGCAGCTGCTAAAGACAAATGTCATGTTGAAATACGTGGTAAACATTTAGCCGCAAAGATTGTAAAACCACAATTCGTAAGAAATGGTAAATCCGTTATTTAAAGCATAGAAAACACAGAAATCAATTAAAAGGAGAAATATTATGAGTAATGAAAATCCAAACGACCTTAAATATACAAAAACGCATGAATGGGTTAGAGATAATGGGGACAGTACTGTAACAGTTGGCATAACTGAACACGCACAAGAATTACTTGGTGATGTTGTTTATGTTGAATTACCCGAAGTTGAAGCAAGCTTATCTGCTGAAGAGAATTGTGGGGTAATTGAATCTGTTAAAGCAGCATCAGATATGTATGCACCATTAGATGGTGAGGTAACTGAGGTAAATGAGGAGCTTGATAGTGAGCCTGAATTAATCAATACAGCACCATTTGGGGAAGGCTGGATTTTTACCATGAAATTAACCTCAGAAGATGCACTTACTGAATTAATGGATGCAGACGAATACGAAGCATTCTGCCAAGAATAAATATTTTTGATCTTTATTTATTAAAAATATATCTATAAAACCCTTAAAAGTATAAAACCATGGAAAATTTACCACTTAATCATTTAGTCCAAGATGATGAGTTTTTAGCTCGCCATATAGGTCCTCAAAAACGTGATATTGATGAGATGATTCATGAAATCGGTGTTACTTCTGTTGATGAACTTATTGATAATACCGTTCCAGAAAGCATACGAATTCGTGAGCCTCTAGATTTAGAGGACAGTTGTTCAGAACAGGACGCATTAAGATCTCTGCGAAAAATTGCAGATAAAAACAAAGTAAATGCATCATACATTGGTATGGGTTACTACGATACTTTGGTGCCTTCGGTGATTAAACGAAACGTGTTAGAAAATCCCGGTTGGTATACCGCGTACACTCCTTATCAAGCAGAAATATCGCAAGGAAGACTAGAAGGTTTGCTCAATTTTCAGCAAATGGTTATGGATCTCACGGCGATGGATATGGCAAATGCCTCATTGCTGGATGAAGCTACTGCTGCAGCTGAAGCGATGGCTTTATGTAAACGCTCAAATCGTTTAAAAACTGATAAATATTTTATAGATAATGGTGTTTTTCCACATACTTTAGAAGTGATTAAAACACGTGCTCAATATTTTGGTTTTGAGTTAATCATCGGTGATGCTGAAACAGAATTAAGTAATCATGAAGTGTTTGGTGTATTGCTTCAATTCCCTAATGCTGATGGTTCAGTAATGGACATCGAACCAATTATCAAACAGGCGCATGAGCAAAAAGCGTTGGTGAGTGTTGCTACAGATTTAATGTCATTAGTGAAGCTTAAACCTCCAGGAGAGATGGGCGCAGATATCGTTTTCGGTAACTCTCAGCGATTTGGTGTACCAATGGGATTCGGTGGTCCACATGCTGCTTTTTTTGCAGTTATCGACAAGTTAAAACGTTCAGTGCCAGGAAGAGTGATTGGTGTTTCTATCGATAGCAGAGGCAATAATGCTTTAAGAATGGCAATGCAAACGCGAGAGCAACATATAAGACGTGATAAAGCGACTTCTAATATTTGTACTGCCCAAGCGTTATTGGCAAATATGGCTGGGTTCTATGCTGTCTATCATGGTGCAACCGGTTTAAAAACAATTGCTAACCGAATTAATCGTTTTACGAGTATTTTTGCCGAAGCTTTAAAGAATAATACACAAGGTTATGCACTTATAAATACAACATGGTTTGATACCTTAACCATAGATGTGGGTGTCAAACAACAAGAACTCATTGATTCAGCGTTAGACAATAGCGTCAATCTAGGGATTGTGGACGCTACAACATTACGTATTAGTTTTGACGAAGTAAAAACAATAAGTGATATTGACATTTTATTAGATATTTTCTTTGGTAAAGATCGTAAAAATTCTATCAATGAGCTAGATATCAAGGTAACAGCAGATGATTCATTGAACGGGATACCAAAATCAGTCGTACGTGAATCTGAATTCCTAAGCCATGAAGTTTTCAAGAGTTATCATACGGAAACAGAAATGATGCGTTACTTAAAACGCCTTGAAAATAAAGATTTATCGCTAGTACATGCAATGATTCCGTTAGGTTCTTGTACCATGAAACTAAATGCTGCCAGTGAATTAATGCCTTTAAGCTGGGCAGAGTTTTCAAGTATTCATCCTTTTGCCCCAGCAGACCAAACTGTTGGATATCAAGAAATGACTGATCAATTATCTAAATGGTTAGCCGAAGTGACTGGATATGCAGCGGTATCATTGCAACCGAATTCTGGTGCCCAAGGAGAGTATGCAGGCCTTGTCGCTATTAATCGTTATAACCAAAGCATAGGTGAGGGTCATCGTAATATCTGTTTGACTCCCACTTCAGCTCATGGAACAAATCCCGCATCCGCGGCTATGGCACGCATGCAAATCGTGTTAGTGGAATGTGATGAAGATGGTAATGTTGATATTGAAGATTTACGTACCAAAGCAAATCAACACAAAGATAATCTTGCTTGCATTATGGTGACTTATCCATCAACACATGGGGTATTCGAAGATGGCATTGTTGAAGTATGCGATATTGTCCATGAATGTGGAGGTCAGGTCTATTTAGACGGTGCTAACTTAAATGCTCAAAAAGGTGTGTCTAAACCAGGATTATTTGGCTCAGATGTCTCACATTTAAATTTACATAAAACGTTTGCTATTCCACATGGTGGTGGTGGACCAGGAGTAGGTCCAATTGGCGTTCGCGCCCATTTAGCCCCTTTTTTACCAGGACATATAAATAATAAAGATACAAATACGAGTCATGCTGTTTCAGCTGCACCATTGGGTAGTGCTTCAATACTTACAATATCTTGGATGTATATGAAAATGTTAGGTGCAAAAGGTAATGCTGAGGTAAGTCGTATTGCTATTTTAAACGCTAATTACATTGCAAAACGCTTGAGTAAAGACTATCCAATCCTGTATCGAGGCGATAAAGGTTATGTTGCGCATGAATGCATCATCGATATTCGACCTATAAAAGAGCTTAGTGGGATAAGTGAAGAAGATATTGCTAAACGTTTGATGGATTATGGCTTTCATGCACCGACTATGTCTTTCCCCGTAGCCGGTACATTGATGATTGAACCCACAGAATCTGAATCAAAATATGAGTTAGATCGTTTTTGCGATGCAATGATAGACATTAAAGCAGAGATTAATCAGGTAGAGCAGGGTGTTTGGCCTATCGAAAACAATCCATTGGTCAATGCTCCGCATACGATCGCTGATATTACCGAAGATTGGGATAGACCTTATGATAAAATGTTAGCTGTTATGCCAAGAGGAATAATTCCAACGAGTAAGTATTGGCCAACGGTCAATCGTGTTGATAATGTTCACGGTGATAGAAACCTGGTGTGTTCATGTCCACCAATTGAAAGTTATAGATAGCATTAAAATTTAACAGGAAAATTATGGCAGGCAGTGGAAATACTGGAATTACACGTTGGAAAAAAGCTTTTGAATTTACATGCTTAGGAATAAAAGCTGCCTATAAACATGAAGAAGCATTTCGCCAAGAAGTCTTTGTATTAATTGTATCGATACCATTAGCTATTTGGTTAGCAGGTTCAAATGTCGAAATAGCACTAATGATTGGTAGCGTTGTACTGCTATTAATTGTTGAGCTAATAAATTCAGCTATCGAAGCCGTTGTCGATAGATTTGGTGGTGAAATACATGAGCTTTCGGGGAGAGCTAAAGACATGGGTTCAGCGGCGGTATTTATCACTATGTTAAACGCGATAATGGTTTGGCTATTACTGATATTTAACTAAAGAGTAGAGAACAAGCTCAAAACCCCTAAAAAGTAGGGGGGTGTCTTTTATACATGTTTATTGTTGTTTAGCCGCTGCAGAGATGTTCAATTCTTGTAAATCAGTCAATATATGCGCAGCTTCATTTAAAAATACATCTACTGGTTTCTTTGTAAAGATATCATCATTCTGTTTTTCTTGAGCATCTCTCATTTCTTTAATGGTTTTATAAATAGGTAAACCATTTGCTACTTGTAGTTTATTTTCTAAACTGAGCAATTGTTTATTAAATAATGCACGTTTTGCTTTGCGTTTAGCTAAGTTCAAAGAGGTTGTTGTCTCATTACCAGCATCAACTAAAAGTTTAACTCTTTCAACGGTTGTTCTGAATTTAGGGTTTTTACTAATTCTGGCAAGAGACTGTTCTTTTACTCGTTGTAATACCATAGGGCTAAAAGCACGTTCAAAGTCTTTATGTTGTGCAATTGAGATACGTCTCCATGGCAATGCATTCTTATATGCTCGTTCGCCAAAGTCACCTTCTACTTGAGGTAAGTCCCATGATAAATCTGGAATAACACCTTTGTGTTGTGTGCTCTCACCATTAATTCTAAAGAACTGAGCACTGGTTATTTTGATTTGTCCTAAGGGCTTATCGAAAGTTTTACGGGTATACGATTCAAGCGGTAAAACCGTTTGTACAGTACCTTTTCCAAAAGTTGTTTCACCAATAATTATGCCACGTTGATAATCTTGAATGGCTCCAGCAAAGATCTCAGATGCAGATGCACTGCCTTTATCGATTAAAACAGCCATTGGGCCATCATAGATGGTTCCAGAGTCTTCGTCTTTGAGGACATCTGTACGACCTGTCGTATCGTTGATTTGCACGACTGGACCCTTATCAATAAATAAGCCTGTTAATGAAACTACTTCGCTTAGAGAACCTCCACCATTGCCACGTAAGTCAATGATAAGATCATCTATACCTTCTTTGTTCAGTTCGAGTAGTAATTTTTTAACATCTCTTGTGGTACCAGCATAATCTTTATCACCACGATTACGTGCTTTAAAGTCTATATAAAAAGAGGGAAGATCAATCACGCCAACTTTTACTTTTCCGCTAGGTCTATCAAGTTCAATGATACGTTTGCTTGCAGCTTGATGTTCAAGTTTGATTTTATCGCGAACGATTTTAACCGTTTTAGGTGTTCCACTTAAACCTGTTGCACTTGGTAAAACAGATAAAACGACAGTACTTCCTTTTTCACCGCGTATAATGTTTACCACATCGCTCAAACGCCATCCTACGATGTCTTTAATGGACTCAACGTTCTTTTGGCCTACACCGATAATACTATCACCTGCAGATATTTGACCGGTCAAATCGGCTGGTCCACCGGGTACAACACTTACAATTTTAGTGTGATCTTCTTCTGTTCTTAAAACAGCTCCAATGCCGCTTAAAGACAAACTCATATTAATATCAAATTGTTCAGAAGAACGCGGTGATAAATAAGAGGTGTGTGGTTCTACAGCCCCCGCGTAGGCATTAACAATTGTTTGAAATAGTTCATTTGGTTTTATTTGAGAGGTACGTTTGGTCATGTTGACGTAACGCTTTTTGAGTTTTTTAACAGCTTCTGCGGGTTTAGTGTCTGTTAAAATTTCATTGATATACGCATTAGTTATGCGTTTTTCCCATAATTTATTTAAGCCTGTCTCACTGACTTCCCAATTAGCATCTTTACGATCCAGCAAATATTGGTCGTCTTTGTCTAAAGAAAACGGTTGCTCAATTCTGGCAACAGCATATTTTGATCGTTCACTAATACGTTGTTGATACTTTTTGAAAATATTGACCGCAACTTCAGTATTACCATCATTGATATAGTCATCGAATTTATCACGATGTACGTTAAAAGAATTGATGTCAGCCTGAGTAAAATAAACTTTGCTAGGATCAAGTTGATCAATATATTGATCAAGTATTTTTCCAGAAAACTCATCATTTAATTCGAACTTTTTATAGTGATAGCGTTTGAGCATGCTATTTATAATTTTATATTCGAAAGAATGACGTGGGGTTAATTCAGTGCTGCCTTTTGATTTAGCATTTTCAGCAGCATTTGCTGATTCAATCAATGTGGTAGATGGAGGTGTGCCTAAACAACCACCAAGAGTGATCAAAGAGCTTAATAACACTGTTTTAAACGATAAAGAGTGAATCTTTGTGTACATTCTTTTTTTCATTCTGCTGATCTTACGTCTATATTGATGAGTTTAAGGTGTTTATATCACAATAATAACATATTGCGTCAAACTTTGATTATTTTGAAGGTTAAATGAATGTTAATTTTTGTTAATACAAATATAAACCTTTATATAATAATCTTTCTATTAACAGTGAATACGCGCCATAAACTAAATTAGAGTCAATTTATTCTTTTTTATGGGATGTTTAAAAAAGTAAATTCAGGATATCATATTCCTTTTATCAAAATGTGTATGAAAGTAGTGAAAAAGATAGGAATTGTAGGTGCAACTGGTTATACCGGTGTTGAATTATTAAGACTTTTAGTTAAACATCCAGACATTGAGATTACTTATGTAACATCCAGATCTAATGCGGGAACACGAGTGGACGCAATGTTTCCAAATTTAAGAGGATATATTGATCTTAAATTCAGCGATCCAACGACAGATGCTTTAGCTGAATGTGATCTAGTGTTTTTTGCAACGCCAAATGGTATTGCCATGAAACATACCGCTCAATTAATAAAATCAGGTACAAAGGTAGTTGATCTTGCGGCAGACTTCAGAATTAAAGACGTAAAGGTATGGAGTAAGTGGTACGGCATGGAGCATGCTTGTCCGGAATTACTCACTGAGGCAGTCTATGGTTTACCAGAGATTAATCGAGAATTCTTGAAATCTGCATCATTAGTAGCGAATCCAGGTTGTTATCCTACCTCCGTTATTCTTGGTTTGTTACCTTTGATAGAAAATAATCTAGTTGAGCTTGATAACATCATCGCTGATACCAAATCTGGTGTGAGTGGTGCAGGCAAGCAAGCAAATGTAGCTACGTTATTTAGCGAAATGGGTGAAAGTTTTAAAGCTTATGGTGTAGCTGGTCATCGTCATCAACCTGAAATATCACAAATATTGTCATTAGTTTCTAATCAAGCTGTTGATTTTACTTTTGTACCCCATTTATTGCCTATTATCAGAGGCATTCATGCAACTATTTATTCAAGAACTGATGCGGATGCGGCTTCAATACAACAACTCTATGAAAAGAAATATGAAAATGAACCCTTTGTAGACGTATTAGCCCAGGGCTCTCATCCTGAAACACGTAATGTAAAAACCTCGAATATGTGTCAAATAGCTGTTCATAAATCTACTGAAACTTCTAGAATCGTGGTTTTATCTGTGATTGATAATTTAGTTAAAGGCGCGGCTGGGCAAGCGATTCAAAATATGAATATTATGTTTGGTTTTGAAGAAACATCTGCTTTAGATAGGCCGGCATTACTCCCATAAATAATACTATCTAGTCTTACTGAGATTTTTCTATGTTTGGATCTAAGAAAAAACAAAATGAATTATACCGTGCAAAAATTAGTACCTTAATCGGCGAAAACTCAACTGTTGATGGAACGGTAAAATTCACGGGTGGATTACATGTGGTTGGAACCATTAATGGCGGTGCAATCTCCGAAGAAGAGGATTCAGTGTTGATTGTTAGTGAAAATGCATTAGTCACCGGAAAAGTACAAGTAAAACATTTAATTGTAAATGGACAAATTGATGGTGAGATTTATGTAGATGGTAAGGTTGAATTATTTGATAAAGCCCGCATAAAAGGTGATATACACTATAAAATATTGGAATTACCTGTAGGCGCACAGGTTGATGGTAAACTTATTCGCATAGATGAGTAATAATTAATCCGTTTATCCAAGTAAAACAGACTATAACAATGGTTATATACTCTTAGATGATATTCTAAGGTAAACTTGAAGTTAAATTGAATTTAAAGGTGATAGAAGATGTCAGTTGCAACAGCAAGTCCAGCACCCGTATTAAACTTTACGGATTCAGCTGCAAACAAAGTAAAAGGTCTAATCGAAGAAGAAGAAAATGATAATCTAAAACTTAGAGTATTTGTTTCTGGTGGCGGTTGTTCTGGTTTCCAATACGGTTTTACTTTCGATGAAGAAATAAATGATGGTGATACTACCGTTGAAAAGAATGGCGTTAAATTGCTCATAGATCCTATGAGTTTTCAGTATCTAGTGGGTGCAGATATCGATTACACAGAAGGTTTAGAAGGCTCACAGTTTGTGATTCGTAATCCCAATGCTAAAACGACTTGTGGTTGTGGTTCATCATTCAGCCCAGAGTAAAAAATCGTATAATCATAAAAAAAGCAGCCATTGGCTGCTTTTTTTATGA
>CALJIH010000221.1 GCA_937974135.1 uncultured Cocleimonas sp.
AACGCACATAGAAAGTCGGAACACCCATGAGGACAGTTGCTCTTGGCATATTGGCGAGGATTTCCTCAACATCAAACTTGTTATGAAAGATCATTGAAGATCCCGCCATTAGAGTGACATTGATTGCAACGAATAACCCATGCACATGAAAAATCGGAAGGCTATGGATAAGAATATCTTTTTTATTAAAGTGCCAATAATCCACCAAAGTCATAGCATTTGAAGCAAGGTTATTATGCGTGAGCATCGCACCTTTAGAGCGCCCAGTCGTTCCCGAAGTATAAATAATAGAAGCTAAATCGTCAGATGAACGTTCGATACCTTTAAAACCATCACTTTCTTGCTCAATTAATGGCAGAAAGCTACCGCTACCATCTTGATCTAGAGTAAAGACCCGTTTAACCCCAGTTTTTTCAGCGATAGATGTTAATGTAGATTCAACCTTAGTATCACAGACTAAAATAGAGGGAGTGGCGTCTGATAAAAAGTAATCCAGTTCGCTTTCTGTATACGCCGTGTTTAAAGGAATAAAAATACCGCCTGCCAAAACGACACCAAGATAAAGTTCAACAGCGAAAATCGATTTTTCAACTTGTACTACGACTCTGTCATCAGTGAGTAAACCTTGATTGATCAACATTGATGCAATTTTTTCGGCGTTTGAAAATAAATCTCCGTAAGACACTTTTGTTCCGTTATCGAGCTCGGCAACAATATTAGTAGCGTTATCTATCGATGATTCTCTTAATTTATTCAGTAAAAAGTTAGAATCGTACATTGATTATTGCCTTATTTTAAAAGAGCTTGAACAACGGAAGAATGTTTCACGGCATTTTCATTCACAAATGCTTCATGGTTTTTTTCAATATCTTGTAATTTATAATCATAGTTAACCATTAATCCCCAAGCATTCCAGATACCTTTATTATCTTTATTGAGATTAGCCTTGCCGTTGATGTTTTTTAAGGAAGCACCATTACCGAGATGAAATCTGGCCACTGGATCAATGATATAGCCCTTTTGATTTCGCGCTTTGACAATATAAATAGCCGCAATTTCTCGAATCAATTTAATATCTTCTTTCAATTTTGGTAATTTATTGACGGCCTTTAAATTCTTTAAGAAAACAATTTGAGTATCATTTAACAAACCTGACGGGGTTTTTAACTCAAAATCAATCCACTGATTAAAACCAGGTAAAGGGGATAAAGTCACAAAGTTTTTAATAGAGGGCAGTTCTCTGCGTAATTCCATGACTGCTTTTTTGATCATGAAATTGCCAAATGAAATCCCTCTTAAGCCAGGCTGGCAATTGGAGATTGAATAAAAAGCAGCGGTATTTGCTTGCTTAGGATCTATGGGTTCCCTGTTTTCTGCGAATATAGGTTGGATTGCTGAAGGTGTCCCTTTTACCAAAGCAACTTCGACAAAAATTAGTGGCTCATTTTCCATGGTAGGATGAAAATAGGCATATAAACGCCGATCGGGTTCTCTAACTCTACTGCGTAAATCATCCCAGCCTTGAATTTCATGTACGGCTTCGTATTTAATGATGCGTTCAAGAACTTCAGCTGAAGTGGTCCAATCGATATTTTTTAATTCTAGAAAACCACGATTAAACCATGAACTTAAAAGATGCTTAAAGTCTTCATCCAATGGTTTTAGTTCAGGTTTATACTTTAAATATCCAAGTAGATCATTACGCATATCAATAATCTGGCTTGTTGCCCCTTTGACGCGATGTAAACGACGAATAAATTCTATGCTTTTAGGCTCCGAGGCCAAATGAATAGATCTGGCGGAAGAAACCCCATTTTTCTTCCAATCCTTGAAGGCTTTATCCAGTGAGTCTTCATCAGTGTTAAAGTCATTTAACAACATGTAGAAAAATTCTAGTTTACGCTCCTGATCAAATCTTTGATATCGTTCAAGAATCTCTTTTGCAATGACAAGCCCTGTTGATTCTCCCCTTTCAGAAACAAGCAGTTCGCAAAGTGTTTTTATTTTAATTTCTTCGGAAAATTCTAATCCGGTTAAAGAACGACCCGCTTCGGTAATTCGCGAAACTAGGTCGGTAATTAAATTGCTTGCTTTAATCATTAACAGAACTCAAATATAGGCTTGGCGTATTTTGCGCCATGTATTTAATCATAGACGGTAAGCGTTTTCCTTGGAGCATCATATGACTTCTCATGAGGTCACTCGATTTATTTTCATCGCCATCGAGTATTGCTTCGAATATCTGTTCATGCTCTTCTGCAGACTTTGCCAATCGTCCACGCACATCATAAGGGATCGATCGATAAGAGTTCAAGTGCACTCCAGTTTGTTTGAGTTGAGAGATTAGCCATTTATTTCGACTGGCTTGGTGAATGGCATCATGAAAATTTAAATTACAGATGCTATAGAGTTTTTTATCATTTGCCGATGCCGCATTTTTACACTTCGTGAGTTGTACCTTTATCGCTTGTTCGTGCTCTTCGGTTAGGGATCCGGCTGCCAAACGGCAGGCCATTGCTTCCAGTTCAGCGGCTACTTCAAATAAATCTAATAACTCTTCAGGTGTTAGAACTCTTACAAATGCTCCTTTTCGTGGTCTGGTTTCCAAAAGACCATTACTCACCATCACACTAATCGCTTCGCGAACAGGCGTTCTTGAAACTTTAAAGCGTTCCGCAAGTTCAGCTTCTTCTAATTGATCACCAGGTCTTAATGCACCACTCGAAATATCTTGAGTTATCTGCTTAATTAATTTGTCTGCTGACCTTGCCATATGTGCTTTCTTCTCCTATAAATTATAAAAAGTATCATAATTATGATTGTTTTTGCAATGCGTATAATATTTATATGTATATTTATATGTTGTTTAAAAATACATATAAGTCTAATATGAAAATGCTGTTAATTTTAAAAAGTAAACACATAGGAGAGAATAATGATTAATTCAAGAGTCATAAAAGGACTTGCTTTGTTTAGTGCACTGTTTATTTCAAGTGCAACCATGGCAACTGATTTAAAACTATCACACCAGTGGTCTAACAAAGACGTAAGACACAAAGTGGCACAAATTGTTGCTGATGAAGTTGCAGCGGCTAATGTAGATTTAAATATTAAAATATTCGGCTCAAAATCATTATTTAAGCCGCGTGAGCAGTATAAGCCATTAAGCCGTGGTCGTTTAGACATGACGGTTTTTCCGCTTAGTTATGCTGGCGGACAACAGCCTTCGTTTAACTTAACACTAATGCCAGGTTTGGTGAAAAATCATGATCATGCAGCGCGTTTAAGTCAGTCAGACTTTATGAAAGCCTTACAAGCAAAAATGGCTGAAGATGATGTCATGGTACTAGTACACGGCTATCTTGCGGGTGGTTTTGTTGGTAAAGACAAATGTATTACCAAACCAGAAGATGTAAAGGGTCTTCAGACTCGTGCAGCAGGTAAGTCATTTGAGCAAATGCTTGTAGGTGCAGGCGCATCTATTGCGTCAATGGCATCATCTGAAATCTACAGCGCGATGCAAACAGGTGTACTGCAAGCGGCAAATACATCATCAGCATCATTCATGTCTTATCGTATTTTTGAGCAGGTTAAGTGTTATACACCTGCAACTAAAGATGTAGCGCTTTGGTTCTTGTACCAACCATTATTGATGAATAAGTCTAAGTTCGAAAGCCTAACTAAACCACAGCAAGAAGCATTACTTGCTGGTGCTAAGAAAGCAGAAGCGTATTATTTAGAAGAAGCGAAAAAGCAAGACGCAGCATCTGTCGCAGCATTTGAAAAAGCAGGTGTTAAAATTGCACAAATGTCTCAGGAAGATTTTGATGCATGGCGTGCAATCGCAAAAGAAACTTCTTACAAAAACTTTGTTGAAAACGTTCCTGAAGGACAAAAACTACTTGATATGGCTTTATCTGTAGAATAGTTCTTGATTGGGCAGCGATATTATTGCTGCCCGATTTAAACTAATAAGTTTGGGCTTGATGTATGCACACTAATCTAAATCAAAGTGATTTTGATCCAGATATTGAACGACCGTTTTTTATTAAAGCAATTTTAGCGATTTCCACAGTAGCAGGTTGGATTTCGGCTCTGATGATTTTGGTTGCAGTTTTTATTACCTGCCAAATGATCTTTGTGCGTTTTGTATTAAATCAATCTACAGCTTGGCAAACAGAGATCGTTATTTATCTCGTTATCGCTGCGACTCTAATCGGATTACCCTTTGTGCAAAAAGTCCGAGGTCACGTCAACGTAGACCTTATTCCACTTTTGCTCCCACAAAAAGTTAGATACTATCTTGCAGCATTTACCTTATTACTTTCTGCCGCAATTATAGCGATAATGTTTTGGTATGGTTTTGAATATTGGCATGTAGCGATGAAGAAAAATTGGGTTTCTGATACCGTGACAGAAGTCCCTTTGTGGATTCCCTATTTGGCTTTACCTGTTGGCCTTGGTTTGTTTTTTTTACAACTAATCGCAGATTTCTTTTCATTGATAC
>CALJIH010000222.1 GCA_937974135.1 uncultured Cocleimonas sp.
GCTTTTTGCGCCGCAACTGTTGTTTCTTCAAGAGAAAGCCCAGAAGCTGCTGCCGCTCCCGCAATTTTAAATACATATACTAAACCTGCTACACCTCTACGCTTTTCAGCTTCTTCAGGGCCTGCACTAGCAACATCATCCGAGACAATCACTTGAGTCGTAGCGATGTCTTCCATTTCGGCCATTTCGCCTGTCATATCGAAATTCATGCGATCACCGCCGTAATTTCCGATCACGCACAAAACACCTTTGCCAGAATTCGCTATGCGCACCGATTCAAGCATAGGGTTCATGTCGGGTGACGCAAATACATCACCGACTGCACAGGCATCCAATAAGCCATTGCCGACATAGCCTGCAAATACAGGTAGATGACCAAAACCACCACCAGAAACAACACCAACTTTATTGTTTGCTGGAGTGACACGACGAACAACACGTGAAGTATCTCCATCAACTGCGTAGTTATCTGGGTGCGCTAAGCACATGCCTTCGACGACTTCATCAACATAATTTTCTGGATTGTTGATTAGTTTCTTCATAGTTTCCTCTTTGTATCTTTAATGGCGTTATTCGCTGACGATTAAAAACCGCCAAGCCGAGTCTTGCCGAGACAACGCTGGAGCGTAGCGTCGGCAGCCCGTAGGGTGGGGTTTCATTTTATAAATAAGAACTCCGTAAAAGTAGGGGGGTGTCATTTAATATTTATTTATGATTCAGGAGGTATACCTACAATCACAAAATGCTTCTTCACATAATTATCCACGTGCCAAATAGGTTGCAAACCGTTATCCATAACAAAACCATCGCCTGCTTTTACGGTAAATTCTTTTCCATCTGCAACAATTTTAGCTTCACCCTCAATGATATGACAAAACTCGATTTGATCATTCATTGGGCCTTTGAAAACACCTGCAGTGCTCTCCCAAACGCCAGAACGAACCTTGCCATTATCTCCGATAAAATGTGGCCAACCTGTGTGAACTGGAGCGCCTGAAACGATTGTATCTGAAATATCTCTTTGTACTGGCTCGGTAGAGCAGTCTGCAAATTTAGTGAATGTTGTCATTGTGTTTATTCTCTAATGAGTATTTGTAATTTAAAAATGGCTAAAAGTAGGGGGGTGTCTTTTTTAACTATAAAAGGATTGTTAGGCTGATCTCGATTCCCATTTGTCTAAAATTTTCATTACTCCAACAACGGGGCCAGTACCCATCATTTGAATGCCCCAGAAAGGAATACCTTTCATTTTACTGCTGGGAAATGGCAATTGCTTCACGGGCACATCTAGAATTCGATCAGCCAAACATTTGCCCATGACATGTGACATTGCGACACCACGACCATTAAAACCTAAACCTACAATTAGATTCGGTTTAGCTTCGTGATAATGCGGCAATCTGTTTTCAGTAATGGCTAACTTTCCTCCCCATTGGAATTTCCAATCAACGTTTTTAAGGCTAGGGAAAATTCGGGTGGCATCTTCAATCATGTGATCAAAACCAACAAAGCCTTTTGAAGTGAGTGTTCCATGGCCACCAAATACCATACGATTATCAGGCTCTCGACGTGAATACATAATCGAACGACGAGTATCGGATATAGTTTGCCCTTCTGGTAATATTTTACCGATCTGATCATCATTCAGAGGCTCAGTCGCTATTTGTATAGATACCAATGGCATCACTGTTTTTGCTAGTCCATCCAGTAAGTCGTCGGTATAACCGTTAGTTGCCAAAATTACCCAGTTGGCGGTGACTTTGCCTTTTGGTGTTTTCACGATCCATTTATCACCTTTGCGTTTAAGAGCAGTGACTGGACTATTGGCAAATATTTTTGCGCCTAAATCCATGGCTGCTTTTGCTTCCCCGCGAGCTAATGACAAAGGCTGAACTGCTCCACCTCTTTCAGCAAGAATACCTGATTTGTATAGCTTGCTACCAGATAGTCGTTCAACCTCGGCGCCATCAACAGGTGACATTTTTGCACCGTACTTAATCCAACCTTCGGCATTATGTAAGGAGGTTTTACGGGCTTTTTCACAGTGATCAACTCTCAACCAACCTTTTTGACGGGCTTGGCAGTCTATTTTATGTTTTGCAATAAGTTCGAATAAAGCATCGGCAGAATTTAATGATGCTTGGCAAAGGTTTTCAAAGAAATGGTTGCCAATATATTGTTGTATTTTCTCTGGAGAATTATAAGGCAACATGGGATTCACCTGACCACCATTACGACCAGAAGCACCAAAACCTACTTCGTATTTATCTAAAACAACAACATTGGTATTATTTTCAGATAACTGTAAAGCAGCACTTAATCCTGTAAACCCTGCTCCGACGATTACAACATCTGTTTGTATGTCATCTTCCAAAGTTGGATTAGCGTCAAGGTTAATCGCCGTAGCTTGCCATAATGAATTTTTCGACCCTACTTCCATTGTGTTTCCTATGATTTAATGGCTCAACCTAACAAATTAGTCAATTAAGAGAGTATAGAACAGTTCATTTTTTTACCTTGGATAATCTACTTTTTTTCATTTTTTCTCTGATTCGCTGCGTTGCTTCATCGGTGCCATCATGGAAACTTCCAAACCATCTATCGAGTGGCATTTCTTCAGAACCAAAATTACATTGAAAAAAGCGATGATGTAATTGATGGAAGAACGAACCAGCTTTCCATATTTCTTTATCGTTGATAATTAATTTGTCAAAACCCGCGTGCGAAATAACGGCACCAAGATTAAGAGCGAACATATGAAAGATCACATGAATAGGGTGGGAAGGAAGGACAAAGTGAATCAAAATACTTGAATAATATAGAACGTGTTCTACGGGATGCATAGAAATCCCGGACCAAGGACCAACATTTATATTCCGATGATGCAAATAATGAACGTTTTTAAACAGCCAAGTATGGTGTATAAATCGGTGTATCCAATAAAAATGGAAAGATTGCCAAAAACGAATGATGATAAAAAATACAATAAACCAAATAGGTGATGCGCTAAAACTTTCAACAATTGGTAACCACCCATTTGCAGCGACATAAAAATATAAAATCATCCATGCCGACCAAATTGGAACGCCGGATACTAGAGACCAAAAAATGTTATCCCAAGTTTGGTAGCCAAAAGTGAATTTTTTGTGTATTTCCATTGGTTTTACATCGAACTTAAGCCTCATATCTTGCTTTGAGTAAGCATAAAGATATAAGTGCAGCAATCCTGCGAGTAACAAAATCGCAGCAAAATTAATCCCTAGAATATGTAAGGTCCAGTCCCAAGAAACGACTTTCATATTCATCGATGAAGGCCAAAAGAAAAGAAAGGCAATTAAGCTAAAGCACAAATGGTTTACAGGCGGAGAAGCTCTAAGCCATGTGTTTTGTAACCAAGCTACTATCGCTTTTGGTTTCGTTGGTGTATCAAAGAAGGGTGCAAGTTTTAATGGTAATTGTGGCTGATAGTTCCACTGCCGATTTTGACCAGGTTTTAAAGAATTGAATGAATTGTCATCAACATCAGCCATGGTTGTATATTCAGAAAATATTATTCAACTTAATAATAGACAAAAAGTGGGGGGGTGTCTTTTTATTCAATATTTATGTACGAATTGGATGTATAAGGACTAATAAAAATTATTTCTATAACTAGTTAAAAATATAAAACTTTTCATAAATCTTTTACTATACTGAACTTATGTATTCGGTTTTGTCCAACTAAATGCATACTGTGTACATTACGTATGCTCGGAGGAGTTGCTTTAATACTAATAAGCAACAAATTTTATTAATTAAAAATTAAGTGAAATACTGAGGTAAAAATGAAATCAATGAAGAAAATTATTAGTGGTTTATCAATCGCTGTAGCTTCAGCAACAATGGCTCCAGCTGCTGTGGCTGATATTAATGTTGCATACTTCCTAGAGTGGGCAACACCTAACCAAATTGCAAAAGTTGAGAAAGCTTACGACAAAGCACTTGGTGAGAAAGTTAACTGGGTTAACTTTGCTACAGGTACAGCGATGACAGAAGCAATGCTTTCTGGCGATATTGATATTTCTTTCAGTCAAGGATTAACTCCATTCGTTAATGCTGTAAACGCAAATGCACCTATTAAATTAGTGGGTGTTGCTGTTGCATACGGAGCTGGTGGTGACTGTGTTGTTGCTAACTCATCAGGAATCTCTAAAGCAAATGCACTTGAACTTGAAGGCAAGTCAATAGCCGTTCCATTAAACACAATGTCTGACTACGAAATGCGTTTAACACTAAGCACTTTAGGTGTTGATATAAATAAAGTGACACTTGTTGACCAAGAGCCAGCAGATGCAGCAGTATCATTGGTTGATGGACAAGTTGCGATGGCTTGTGGATTCGGTGAGAACTCACTTTCAAAAATGAAAGAAGTGGGTAAGTCAATGTTAACAATTCCAGAGAAAACAGAAGCAGGTATCACAAGTTTCGATATCGTGTCTGTAACTGAGAAGTTTGCGCAAGAAAACCCTGAAGCTGTTAAAACGTTCATGGCTGTGACTGAGCAAGCAAACCTTGATTTTGCTAAAGATCAATCTAAGATTGATGTTATCGCTGGCGATGCAGGAATGACAGTAGAGAAGACTAAGAAGCAGATGGCAGGATTTAGCTTCCCAACAGTAGCAGAGCAAAAAGCTGAATACTTCAATGAGAAGGGTAAGCTTGCAAATGTATTACCTTTCATGGGTAAGATGTTTGCTACAGCAGCTGCACCAGCAAAAGACGATTACAGCGTATTCGTTGATTCTTCTTTCTTAGAGTAAGCTCTTAGCAATTAGTAAAGATTATCTTTACTAAAAAGTTATGAAAAAAGCGTGCCATAGGCACGCTTTTTTTTGGTTTATATTATTTCTATATGTGTCCTAACGTGTTGATAATAAGTTAGAAAAAGCACTTCCGTTTAATCAATTTCAAACAATAATTCTTGTCAGAACGATGATTAAACAAGTGTATTTGAATATTCCTTACAAAAATGAAACATTAATATCGAGTTATTTAAAAATTTTAACGTTAGTTAGATCAACAAACTTATAGTAAATAAGTCCTATACTAACCGTATACCAACAGCACTTATAATATTCAAAACCATTGACAAGGAGAAGAGAATGGCACTGAGTAGCATGATAGATTTTAGGCTGCCGCGAATTGAAGATATAGAGGAAATTGCTCCGGGGCATCCGGTATATAGAATATCTTTCAATGATGGTCGTTCATCTGATCTTGTGGTTAAAATTGAGGATGCTTTTAAGCGAAGGCATGTTACTGATCCAATCAAAGTAATGAATGCTATCGATCCCCAGTCTGAAACTCGTCAACTAAAACTCCGTGAAGTACGAGATTTGCGAACAACTCTTAGGGATCAACGTTTTATAAGGTTTAATGGTTTTGCCTCTGACCTAGATAGGGCAGTAAGTCATAGACCTGACCCTAGAACAAAAAAACCTGTGATTATTGTGATGAAAGCTAAAGCTAATTTAATAAATTTAGATAAAGCGGGTCAGAGAGTGGGCAATGATAAATCAGGGGTCAAGGCAATTCGTAAAATATTGAATAAACCAGGCTCATTGGAAAAACTCGGTAAAATCTTAGCAGCTGATGCGTTCAACGGAAACCAAGATCGTGCTCAATTTTACCCAGATCCCACGGGACTTAGTCCTTCTAATGAGTGGAGACAAAATGGTCAAAATATACCGCTAAAAGCGTTAGTGAATATTGGTAACTTTTTCTTTAATGTTAATGGAGAAGCATCGCAAGTGCTAGGTCTGGACTCTGTAGATCCAAATAGTAACTATAAAGATTTAGACTCATTCGCTAATGGTGCTAGAGAATATACGGGGATGATACTGAGGCAGGACTCTGGCAGACATCGAATGATTTTTGCAAGAAATTTAGTTTCAGACTTCGAAATTGTTTTGGGTGCGCGTAATCGAAAATTCCCATTTTCAAGTCAAAAACATCTGCCAGCAAGTGCGGCTAATTCCATCGTTAGAGGAATGGAAAGTGGGGCCAGAGAAGTTAAAACATATGTTAGAAATAGTTATCGAAATAAGCCACTTTCTGCAGACTTGACTGCACGTCTAAATGCGCTCGGTTGGATGACAAATGGGAGAATAAATTAACTATCTGTAGACTAAAAAAAAGACGTACTGTAGTAGTACGCCTTTATTTTTAATAGAACAATCAAGCATTAAGCATCAGATTTAATCGCTTCATTTTTAGGATCGTAGTTACACATCGGAACGATCTTAGCTGGGTAGCGTTTACCAAGAATTTCAACTTCTAATCCAGCGTTATCAGCTTTTTTATCGATCTTCTTAGTTTTGATAAAAGCAAATGCTAGACTCTTTTGGATACGGTTGCCGTAACCACCGGAGCTACATTGACCGACGATCTCACCATTCAAATAGAGAGGCTCAAAGCCATTTTGAGCATCAATACCATCTGATTCAATTTCTATCATAACGATATCATTCTCAAAGCCTTTTTCTTTGGCTTTAATCAGTGCATCTTTACCTTCGAAATCTTTGTCCATTTTGATGAACCAACTAAGACCAGATTCAAGTGCTGTAAACTCAGTATTCATGTCAGGGCCCCAAACAGGGTAGCCTTTTTCGAATCGCATTGAATCCATTGCACGCAGGCCGAAGTTCTTCATTCCAAATTCAGCACCTGCTTCATGGAGTGCGTTATATAATTTCATTTGGTGTTCGATTGGATGATGCAGCTCCCAGCCTAACTCACCAACGAAACTCATACGTAATGCACGAGTCGGAACGCCAGCGATATCAATTTCTTGACCAGTAAACCACGGGAAGTCCGCATTGCTTAAGCTTGCATCAGTAATTTTACTTAACACTTTACGTGCGTTAGGACCGGTAATGAGTAATGAGCCCCAATCTTTAGTGGTGTTGATTAAGTTAACCGAACCATCGCTTGGTAGACGACTGAATAACCAGTCATCTATAACAATCTCAAGGGCTGCTGGTGACATCATGTAGTAAGTGCCGTTTTCAAGCAAAGTGATTGAAACTTCCCACGCTACACCACCAGAAGCAGATAAAGGATGCGCCAATACGGTTTGTCCTGCCTTAGTTGGCACATGGTTTGGCATAATGTTGCTTAAGTATTCGTAAGCGCCTTTGCCAGATACTTCGAATTTAGTAAATGGAGAAAGGTCCAATAATCCTACATTCTCTTGTACGTTTTTACATTCTGCTGCTACTGGTTCAAACCAGTTACTGCGACCAAAGCTATAAATTTCTTTTGGCTCTGTTCCGGCAGGTGCGAACCAACTTGGGCGCTCCCAACCAAAGTAACCACCAAATACGGCGTTATCAGCTTTATGCGCATCATAAGTAGGAAGAACTTTTCTCATACGCTTTGCTGGGCGCATTGCATATTCGTTTGCATAACCTAATTGGTACTCGTTGGCGTAAACCTCAGTACCTTTTGCAATCGTGTATTCGATATCTGCATAATCACCGAAACGACGTGGATCTAATTCGAATAGATCTAATTCAGATTCACCTTTTGCAATGATTTCAGATAAGAAATGTCCAGCACCGCCACCTTGCGCAATACCGAAGTTAAAGCCAGTGATTACAAAATAATTGCTGATTCCATGAACAGGTCCAACCAGTGGATGTCCATCAGGTGAATAAGTAATCGGACCATTTACTACGGTTTTCATGCCGCCTTCAGCAACAATCTCAACTTGCTCCATAGCCGTAGTCATTATGTCTTCGATACGATCTAGGTCAGGTTGTAATAATTCTTGTCCAAACTCTTTAGGTACACCTTTTTCGGCCCATGGAATTCCATCTGGCTCATAGGGACCTAAGATGAAGCCTTTGCCTTCTTGGCGAAGGTAGTATGAAACATCGGGATCACGCAGCATGGGTAGCATTCCATCGCGTTCTTCCAATGCGGGTACTGCATCTGTTACTAAGAATTGGTGTTCCATGGAACACATGGGCAATTCGTGACCAACCATCTTTGCAATTTCATTTGCACGGAAACCACCCGCGTTTACGATGATGCCTGCGTCGATAACGCCTTTAGCTGTAGTTACTTCCCAACGGCCATCTTCTTTTTGTACGATTTTTTCAACTGGGTTTTGACGAACAATTGTCGCCCCAGCGTCTTTTGCGCCTTTAGCCATTGCATTTGTCGCAGATGTTGGATCGATATGACCATCGGCAGGGTCCCATAATCCCCCTAATAATCCTGTGGTATCTAAGAAAGGATATAACTCTTCTAAACGCTCAATGCTGATCATTTCAAGATCAAGACCAGCAATTTTAGCCATAGATACAACGCGCTCAAACTCGTTCATGCGTTCTTCAGTGTGTGCCAATCGCACAGCACCAGTAGGATGATGATCAACAGGATGACCCGTCTCTTCTTCAAGTCGTGCATACAGCGCAATACTGTGTTGCTGCATTTTCATCACGTTCCAGCTATTGCTAAAGTGCGGTAGATTGCCCGCAGCATGCCATGTAGAGCCTGATGTTAAATCTAACTTTTCAGTCAACATAACATCTGTCATGCCTTGTTTGGTTAGATGGTAAAGGGTACTAACCCCTGCGATTCCTCCACCTATGATGAGTACATCTGTTTTGTTTTTCATTTATCCTATCTCTTTGAATTTATTAATAACAGAGTAAACACAAAGGGACTCTGTTTTTTGAACTTGCTCAATAATAGTAATATATTCGGCACGCAACAAACGATATAATTTGTTATTATTCATAAGCACAGCTAATATTAAAAGATATCGTCATGCAAAGACTTCTTACAAACTCAATTCAACTCAATTGGCTCCGTACCTTTGAAGTCGTTGGCTCTAAACTTAGCTTCACTATCGCGGCAAATGAATTGAACATGAGTCAGTCTGCCGTTAGCCAGCAGATTCAATTGTTAGAACATCATTTAAACCAAAAATTGTTTATACGCGCCAATCGAACCATACGGTTATCGGATGCTGGTAGAGCTTTTTTGCCCATCGTCGAAGCGACAGTCAATCAACTTAATATTGGTGCGGCACAAATATTTGCACCTCTCAACGAAGCAAATGTGGATATTAATGTAAATACCGCTTTTGCGATTCTTTGGTTAGGACCCCGCCTGCAAAATTTTAATGCTATCTATCCACAAGTCTCTATTCGTCAGCGCAGTAATAACTGGTCGGAAGACTTTGAAATTTCAACAGCTGAAATTGATATCAGATATGGCAAAGGATCTTGGCAAGGTTTTGAATCTCATCAATTAGTGAAACCATCTATACGGCCTTATTGTACGCCAGCAAATGCAAAACTGATTCGTGATCACTCTGATTTAAGTTATATGCCATTACTCGATGTGGTGGGAACTCCCCAAGGATGGGATTCTTGGTTAAGTAAAATGAAACTTAATGATTTACCCATGCAGACTCGTCAGTTTATGGATAGTCATGCAACTTCAGCAAGTATCGCAGCAAGCGGTACTGGTATTTGTTTAATGTACGATGAATTGATGCATGAAGGTGCATTCTCTCAGCAATTGGTAGCGCCTTTTGTTGAAAGTATCGATACCGAGAGCACATACTATTTATGCTATCGTTCTGATAAAGCATTATCGGAAGCGTCGGTCTTATTCAAAGACTGGTTATTGAGTGGCGTTGAAGAGTAATTCTACGAATGAATCTTAGTGCTATTCTGCAATTATTTTACTGATAGCAGTATTTGCTATCAGTTATTTGGAATTGTTTTAAGTATGGCTTAAAGCATCCAAAAAGTAGGGGGGTGTCATTTGGACAAGCGCAATACAAGCCTTCGACATACTTGGAGTAGGCTAAGAAAAAGAGCTCAGCATTAATGCTTAACAAAACTACCTTTTTACAATTTCAGGCACAAAAAAGGCGGTTAAAAACAGCCTTTTTATTGATGTATCTCAAGATTAAAAATCAACCTTAACATTTATCCCAAATACACGTGGCTCACCTTTTTGCGTATAACGTTCGGTTATATAACCATTGCCTGGATTGTTACCAAAACTACCGAAGCCTCTTACGTCGTAATCTTCATCAAATAAGTTTCTACCCCAAAGTGTTGTAGTAACATTTTTGCGTTTGTAACTTAAATTTGCATTTACAACTTCGTAAGATTCAGCCTTTTCATTATGGCGATCAGAGAAGAAGAAACTGTCTTTTCCCTGTATTGCTATTCCCGCAGTTAAACGTGGTGTGATTTTATAATCTGCGCCAAGTGAGAACTGGTAACTTGGTGCATGCGCTTGATCACGACCATCTAAACGATTATCAAACCTTGCCTCTAATAAACCTAATGAAGAGTTCAGTTGTAATTTATCGTTTACTTGCCAATTTAATTCAGCTTCTAAACCATAGTTTATGCCTTTACCTTCATTGCTGATAAAACCAACGAAACTTGTGCTGCCGTCTTCACGCGGGATAACCTTAGAATCACTAATTTGTTGATCTTCACGTCTGGCATAAAAAGCGGAAACTCTGGTATTTAATTTTCCATCCATTAATAATGAGTTCACACCTACCTCAAAATTCCATAGGTATTCTGTATCAAAGCCGACTTCATCATCTGTTAATTCGCCCGCAGCATTTACACCACCAGCTTTATAGCCGCGTGATAACGTTGCATGCGTTAGATGGTTGTCTCTAAGTTTGTACTCAATACCTAACTTTCCACCATATAAGGTCTCATCCACTGAAATATTGCTGTTGTTTGAATCGGTGTAATCTGCGTCCCATTGTTCAACGCGTGCACCTGTGATGAGCTTAGTTTTGTCATTTATCTGAGTATCTAATTGACCATATAGCGCGATAGTTTTGGTGTCGAAAGTACTTTCAAAATCGTTATCTAAAAACGTGTATCTACGGGTGAGGTCTTCACTTTTATCGGAATAGTAGAGCCCCGTAACCCAATCTGTTTTTCCGCCAAAGATTTTCCCATCTTCGCCAGAAAGAAAGCGTGTTTCAAAGCTCGTATTTTTACGGTTACGTAGGTATTGATCGAACGATTTATAAGGGAAAAGATCTTCACTGAATTCGCCTTCAAACGACCAATCTTCATCAAAGCTATATTCCAAGTCAGAATCTGAAAAACTAACGCTGGATTCTACATTAACTTTATCACTCGCTCGCCAAGTTGAACTTAATGAGAGTGCATTCGTTTTTTGTGCATCTTTACCTGGTTCGTCACTTTGAGTGGTGCGATCGCTATCAAAGTTAAATGCATCATATCCATTATCAATATCTAGATGTAAGTAACGTAAATTTACCGTCAGATCATCGTTGGCAAACCATTTCAAATGACCGCGCGCGGTTAGTTCATCAATATTATTAGTATCGTCACGATTTAAAAACGTATTGCTAATATAGCCATCTGCTCTATTACTATGTAATGAAAATCTACCCAGTAATTTATTTTTAATTAATGGGCCTCCAGCTGCAACCCCCAAACTTTTTTGACCGAAATTTCCTAAGCCTACTTCTACTTTACCTTTGGCTCTATTCGTAGGTTCAGTGGATTTGATATTAATAATTCCTGCTAATGCATTAGCGCCGTATCTTGTACCTTGAGGGCCACGCACGACTTCAACTTGCTCAACATCAAACAGCGTTGCACCACCGCCACTGCGACTCAGATCAATACCATCAACAAATAAACCTACTGAAGGGTTAATAGGTGTTTCAAACTGACTGCGTTCACCAATACCACGAATTTGAAAGTATCGATTTCTTGATGAGCCACCTGCAGTGTTTACATTTGGTGTGGAATTGAGCAATGTTTCTACGTGATCAGCACCAACTTTCTCAACCTCTTCATCTGTTATTACCGACACACTTGCGGTACTGTTTTCAATTGAAGTGGGACGAAAATCAGCGGTGATGTTAATCGTATCTAATTGCTCTGCTTGCAGAGAATTTGTGCCCACTACTGCAAATAAAATACTAATAGGTGCAAAATTATTAATAGAAAAAAGCTTGGAAGATTTCATGATGTATCCTTAAAAAATAAACAGGATAAGAACATCTAAGAGTCCACTAAACGTGGAAAGCTGAAAAGAATGTTACCTATCCCTACGCTGGTATTAACCAGATCAGGTTCTAAGGGTTTTCTTCAGAAACGAAAATTGCTTCTTAGGAATCTCAGGCTACAAGCCACCCCTTGGTGTTATGCGGATTGTATAGCAAAGTCATTTTGAATGTAAATAGCTTTGGCGATTATGGGGTTAATTAGAGAAGGACAAAATCGCGTTAAAGAAGGTGAGAGCTATTTCCGTAAGAAAATGTCGGGGAAGGTCGAAACAACGAACACAAAAGGATAAAAAGTAGGGGGGTGTCTTTTAAACGAAAAAAAGGCTGTTCTAAAAACAGCCTGATTAACAGTTATTGTTGATTCACTTCATTAACTGAGATCATTCACAAACGCTTCACGGTAATTATCGGGTACTGGGTTAACCCAATGCGTATAGTTTTCATGATCAATTCCTACGCTCACGTCAGCACCGCTTTTTACTGCGCTGATCATGTCTTTATCTAGCTCAAAACGCATGAAATGCACGGCTGAGGTTTTATCTTCAGTTTCACGGTCTAAATCTTCATTGCTAATGGCGAAAACTTTGTCGAATCCTGCCACTTGTACCCAGGTTTTTTTATCGATACCGATGAGTTTTTGCAATGCCGCTACCCTTTCAGCGACATCAACATATTCGATCATCATGGTTGCTTTAAAGTTTGTGCCAGTTGGCATCATGGCATTGTAGGTGTCGAGTTCATCCATAATGCCTTCGCTATCAAATACTTTTTCGGCGCGCAGAATTTCTTGTATCTGGTATTTTAAAGTAATTGCATCCTCAAAATACAAGGTCACATTTGGGCCAACCGATAGATTTCGACTCTTTTTATGCGCCATGGTGGTTGAACGAATTTCTGGGCGTTGGTTGTGATATTCCTCTAATGACAATAAGTCATCACGGGTTAACATTTTTGACATTTTCTTACTCCATCATCGTTTTCATAAACGATATTTAGATTCAATTTTCTATGTTGGTTATAGGCCGTAAGCCATGCGCAGCAGGGTTAATGGATGATGCGGTGTCGAATCATCTTTCATACCATTGGCAATTTGATGACCTGCCATTGGACAATCGCTACTGTAGTAATTTGATTCTGACTTTTGTACTTTAGTAATGACAGGACGACAGATTTTCATGGATTTCTCATGGAACTCTTCCTTGACCGCATAAGTGCCATCATGACCGGAGCAACGTTCGATAATTTCAATGCTTGTATCTTCCACGAGCTGTAATAATTCGCGTGTTTTATAACCCATGTTTTGTACGCGTAAATGGCACGCAGCGTGATAAGCAATCTTACCCAGTGACTGTTTGAATTCTAAATTCAGCAGTGATTCTTTGTGGCGTAACATGAGGTATTCGAAAGGATCAAAAATATGTTCTTTAACTTTTTGCACATCTGCATCATCAGGAAACATCAGTGGTAATTCTTGTTTAAACATTAAGATACATGATGGAATGGGTGCAACGATATCCCAGCCTGCATCAATCTTCTTAATCATTTCAGGGATATTCACGTTCTTCGCTTTTTCGACGGCTTTTAAATCACCCAATTCCAATTTAGGCATACCGCAACAGGTTTCTTTATCCACTAAAGTGACAGGAATCTTGTTGTGATCTAGCACAGCATGAAGATCGGTGAGTAAATGTGGTTCGTTACGGTTTCCATAACAAGTGGCGAAGATTGCTACTTTGCCCGTTGTTCTGCCCGCTGCAGTTGCTTCGCTATATTTTTGGTTGTTTTCGGTAATTGCTGGCGCAATACTTTTGCGTCCTGTTTTACTGTGATACTTCGGTAAGGTGGCATCGGGATGAACACCTAGAATTTTCTGTAAGGCTTTTCGTCCTAGTGCGTTTTCATTGGTTGCATTGACTATGGTAGAAACCACGGGAATACCTGCTAGGCTTCCTACGGTATCAGTTGCAGATAAGATTTTATCACGGGTTTTTACATCACCGTTTTTGTGTTTAATCGCTTTGGCGCGAAGCATTGTATGCGGGAAATCTAAGTTCCATTCGTGTGGAGGTGTATAAGGACATTTCGTCATGTAGCACAAATCACACAGATAGCACTGGTCAACGACTTTTACATAGTCTTTTTTATCGACACCATCTAATTCAAACGTTGGTGATTCGTCGACAAGATCAAATAAGGTCGGGAAAGCATCACATAAACTCACACAACGACGACAGCCATGACAAATATCAAAGATGCGTTCTAGCTCTTCATTGAGTTTTTCTTCGTTATAGAAATCTGGATTTTTCCAGTCTAATGCATGACGCGTGGGTGCTTCTAAATTGCCTTCGCGAGTTGCCATAGTAATTGACCTATATTGAGTTTTTCTTGTTAAAGTTTTTAATCGAGTTTTGAAGTACACCCCCCTACTTTTGGGGGTTTTCTAGGTAAAACAGTTAAAAAGTAGGGGGGTGTCTTTTTTCTAATCTAAATGATTAGCTTTGCAATTGAATATCGTAATTCTTAAGAATCAAGATTATCGAGTGCTTTCTGGAAACGGTTTGCGTGTGAACGCTCTGCTTTTCCTAATGTTTCAAACCAATCAGCAATCTCATCAAAACCTTCTTCACGTGCTTGCTTAGTCATGCCTGGGTACATGTCTGTGTACTCGTGAGTCTCGCCAGCTACCGCAGTTTTTAGGTTATCAGACGTTGAGCCAAATGGAAGACCTGTTGCTGGGTCGCCAGTTTCTTCTAAATACTCAAGATGTCCGTGTGCGTGACCTGTTTCACCTTCAGCTGTAGAACGGAAAACTGTTGCTACATCGTTGTAACCTTCAACGTCTGCTTTTGCTGCAAAGTATAGGTAGCGACGGTTTGCTTGTGATTCACCAGCAAAAGCATCTTTTAAGTTTTGCTCTGTTTTTGTTCCTTTTAGAGACATAGTGTTTCTCCTTTATGATAGAGAGACCATTACATGAAAATAATGATGGATAAAAATTGCTTAAATTTCCCAGCTTATTCCTAAAAATTCTATGAACAGCCATGCTATTCCTATCGTTTTTATAAAAAATCTGAAAAATTACACTAATTTTTTTCTCATCAAAGTTTCAAGTATTGATCTTGTTTAGAGTTGTGTTTTTATAATCTAATCGCAAATGCAATTATTGAGGCTAATATACGAAGGATGGCTTATAAGGTCTAATTAATTAATTAGAACATATCAATTCAGAAAATCGAATGTGATGTAAGTACCGAAAAACAGTAAGTTTTTAAAAATATTATCAGAAAAATTTTTATTTTTTTATTTTTAGTGCTGCTGCTAATGAAGGATAGATGAGTTTAATTGCTAACATACTTAACATTTTATCGTTCTTAATACGACGCGATTCTCTAAGATAAGAAACCATTCCCGCGCTCAAGGTTTGCTCTGCTTCAGCCATACTAATTTGTGGTGGTCTGGGTAAATTTGCATAATCAGCAACGTGGTTAAAATAATCAGTCATGGTACTTGGATTGCCGTCAGTGATATTTAGGATGTGATTTTTTGTTGAAGATTCCATTGCTGCTTTACATGCTAAAGCCAGATCATCGGCATGAATACGGTTGGTAAATCCCGCTTCATCGGCATTTACTATAGGAAAGCCTTTTGTTAAACGAGCGATGGGCAACCTATCTTCAGCATAGATTCCTGGTACGCGTAGAATCATATAATTAGTGTTATTCGCATCGCTCCAGCGTTGTAGTATCTGCTCTGCCGAGACGCGTCTTACGGCTCTATCAGCTTGTGGATTAATTGGCGTATCTTCATCTATCCACGCGCCTTTGCTATCACCATAAACACCCGTTGTACTAATCAAAACTACTCGGTTCGGGTTAATTGTTAATTTAGTTAAGAACCGCTTGAGTCGAGTATCTTTTGCACCGTTAGCAGGTGGTGGGGCAAAGTAATAAATATTGGCATCTGCAAAGTCTTTTGCGTTTAATGAATAATCAGAATCTAGATCAAGAATCTTCACCTTAATTGAGTGTTGCTTACATTTGATTGCAGATTCTGTTGATGAAACAATGCCGCTGATATTTTCATCAGTGTATAGATCAACCAAGCGGCGTCCAATATCACCGCAACCAATAATCCATGTTTTTTTATTATCACTCATGTAAATAAGCCTAGCTGTTGAAAAGCGTTTTAACAATTAAAAGTCGTTGGTCTAATCTTTTAAAATCTTATATTTGAGCGGTATTTGGTTCGATATTGCTTGAAAAACCAGTAAATTGCCCGCATATTTAAACTGTATATAAAATAATAAATTGGCTTATAAAATTTTGAATAAAGCCTCATATAATTTATAAAGATAATCACATAAAAAGGAGCGCTACATGAATATATTAAACAGTTTGGAAACGTTACCCATCGTCATTGTTATTGGCGCAATAATTCTCTTATTTATGGGCGTAAAACGTGTCCCTCAAGGTTTAGAATATACCGTAGAGCGCTTCGGTCGCTATACCAAAACACTAAAACCTGGTATTCAATTTATCTGGCCCTTTATTGATGTGATCGGTTCTAAAGTCAATATGATGGAGCAAGTGGCAGATGTGCCGCAACAGGAGGTTATCACCAAAGATAACGCCATGGTAAGTGCTGACGGTGTTGTATTCTTTAGAGTGATGGATGCCGCAAAATCTGCCTATCGTGTTAACGATATGTACCGCGCTATTTTAAATATAACCATGACGAATATTCGTAGCGTGATGGGTTCGATGGATTTGGATGAGCTGTTATCGCAACGCGATGTGATTAATTCTCGTTTGCTACAAGTAGTTGATGAAGCAGCGGCGACTTGGGGTATAAAAGTTACCCGTATCGAAATTAAAGATATAAACCCTCCGATGGATTTGGTTGAATCGATGGGTCGCCAAATGAAGGCAGAACGTGAAAAGCGTGCGTTGATACTAGAATCAGAAGGTACACGCGCATCACAGATTTTGAATGCTGAAGGTATTAAGCAAGCGGCAATACTAGCGGCAGAAGGTGAAAAGGAAGCTGCATTCCGAGAAGCTGAGGCACGTGAGCGTTTGGCTGAGGCAGAAGCAAAGGCAACTGCCATGGTATCGCAAGCGATTGCTAAAGGTGATGTACAGGCTATCAACTACTTCGTTGCGCAAAAATACACGGAAGCATTGCAGCAGATTGGTTCAGCGAATAATTCAAAAATTGTATTAATGCCGATGGAAGCTGCCAGCCTTATGGGTTCTGTTGCAGGAATCGCTGAAATCACCAAAGACGCTTTTGGTGGCACTAATAAATCTAATGGCTCTGGCAGTACAAAAGGGAGTGAATAATGGAAAGTTTAACCCAAGGTATTTTTGATAACCTAGAATTCTGGCACTGGTGGGTATTTGCCGTATTGCTCATCATTCTTGAAGTTTTCTCCCCAGGTGCATTTTTCATGTGGATGGGCGCAGCAGCAGGTATCACAGGATTAACACTGTTAGTTGTACCAGAATTAAGTTGGCAAATGCAGTTTGTGATTTTTTCTGTAATGAGCATTGTTGCCATATTGGTGGGTAAAACCTTCTTTAATCGAAAATCAGCAAATATCGATGATCCAACCTTAAGCCAATTAGAAACTGAGTTGATAGGTAATGTTTACACCGTTGAAAAACCCATCGTAAACGGCAGCGGTAGAATTCAAGTCGGCGAATCAACCTGGAAAGCTCAAGGCCCTGATAGTGAAGTAGGTAGTTCAGTGAAAGTAGTTAGAGTTCAGGGTGCTGTTTTAGTGGTTGAACCTGTTTAATAACTTGGTTTATAAGATTAAATGACACCCCCCTACTTTTGATGGGTTTTAGTCTTTAAGCTTTACATTTCTGTAAGCTGCAACAACACGTTCACTATTATTTGCATTATTTTGCCGAATTCTTTGATAATGATTTAACGTTTTATTCAAATAAGCTTTGGTGAGCTTGGCTTGAATTTCGTTGTTTGATTGCCAAATTTTTTCGCCGACAGGACTAATTGTTGAGTCCTTATTTACTTTGTTGGAAACCAATAATATTTCGTAAAATCGTGATTTATCTTCAATCAGAATTTCATCTCTTAAGCTAAAGTTTAATTCGATAAGTTTTTCACGTAATGCGAATTGCCGATTAACAGGGCAAAGTAGGAAATCAATCTCAAGTTTTGAGTGACTTCGATAAATTGCATCAATTACTCGAAGCATTAAATCTCCACCGATACCAGCGATGATTATCAAATGCTTACCTTGGTGTATTGTTAATGGAAGCTTCGCTACATCTATGCAATGTGTATTCCAATTTGATTTTTGTTCTGGATGAAACTGTCCAAGTTTTTTTTCTATATCTTCAATCAACTCGGGAACAATATCGACAAAGTGAATATTTTTCGCAGTTTGCTTAATGAGTAATTGAGTACCTAAAAAACCATGATCACAGCAACAATCCCAGATGTGGTCATAATTTGTTTCAACTAAGGATTCTATGTGTTTAAGGCGTTTGCTGAGCTTCAAAAAGACACCCCCCTACTTTTGTGAGGTTTTAATTATTTGTCTTAAGATGGCCAAGGTCTCATGCTTTCTGCTTCTATCCACGCGCTTACCCACTCAGGCATCTCAGAAAATTGACCTTCTTCACCGTCTAATGCCTCTAAAACCTCTGGCGCAGGCACTAAGCCTTGTTTAGACGTCACACAAACTTTCATTAATGCTGAGGCACAAATGCGTTTATCTGATGTTGAATCACGGTGAAATTCCTGTAAAAAATACATCCAACGTCCATCATGACAGATGATTTTAGAGGTAACTGTGAATTTGCTCATGAAAGGTAAGCGACGTCGATACCGAATACTCGCACCGCCTACAGCAACCCCCCATTTTCTCTTTTTCATTAAGGCATAAAAACCAGTGCGCTGAGAATAATCCCAACGGCCTAGCTCCATATGATTAAAGTACCTCGCGTTATTGAGTTCCCCGAATATATCAAAATCTGTGATGCCTACACGTTGATGTAACACGCTTTCGTCTTCGAGCTTTAAGGGTGGTCTATATTTTGCTTTGATTAAGGTAATTGCTGTTTTTATAAAAGGGTACATTATTGATTCTTATGATTTTTTGTAAGGGTTTTATAGGGAAAATCCTAGCCAGCCAAAAATTGAGTTAATTGCGGGGTACGATATCCATCTTTACTCCAGATAATAGGGAAGAAATTTTCATCAATTTGATTATCTGCCAAGCGTTTGTATCTTGAGTAAATTGGTCCGATACCTTGTTCTAATTTTTCAGGATTATATTCCACATCTGCTCGCATCGCATGTAAAACTAAAGCGCGACGATGATTCTTTCCGCTGTTTTTACCAGAGCCATGCCACGTCCAGCCATGATGAAACGAACCACCACCTGCGGGTACCTCAACATAATCAATCACGGGAGTAATTCCATTGGCTTTTGCCGCGTTTTTCATGGGTAAACGATAATCTTTGGGTGCATGAAACTCGCCTTCAGGACTGCTTTCAGTCCATTTATGTGAGCCTTGAATAAACTCAACGGTACCGCCTTCAGCTGTTGTTTCATCCAGAGCAATCCAGCAAGTCACTAAATCGTTGGGTGTATACCAATCCAAATAAGCGCTATCTTGATGATAACCGAGCGACTTGGCTCCTTTGGGTTTCCAGATTAAATTATCGATCATGACACGAACGCCAGTCCAACCAGTCAGCTGTCCGATAGCTTGTCCAATATCTTCATCTAAAATAATTCGCGCAATGGTACGGTTCGATTTCCAACCATTACATATTTGACGCGTTAGACTTGGATCACCATCTTTGAATTGCCAATTCACTTCATCTGGCTTTACGCCTGTTTCAAACTGACCATCAAAAAGCTCATCGTAGGCTTGATGTAAAGCGGGGATCTTCGAGGTATCAAGCAAACTATCCACGATTAAATAGCCGTTTGCATCGAATGATTTTATTGCTGAATCAGAAAGCTTGAACACGTTGATAATTCACCATTGAAAAAGATAGTGTAGCTGAGAACTACTAATCTAGGCAAAAAAGACACCCCCCTACTTTTTGTCACTTTTGATTCTAGGCTCGCATTATAGAACCGCTTGGATCATAAAGGGGTTCACCAATAATTTCAGCCGAGTACATTTTACCGAGTATTTCTACCTCGACCTTCGTACCCGCTTCAGCATTTTCAGTGCTGACATAACCCATTGCCATCGATTTCTGTAATGAATGTGCATAACCACCTGAGCTGATATAGCCGATTGCTTTGCCATCTTTTAAAATAGCTTCGTCGTTTGATACATCGATGCCATCAATATCAATAACCATCGTCACAAGCTTTTGTTTTGGGCCTTCTGCTTTTTGTTTTTCAGCGGCTTCTTTTCCGACAAAATCTTTATTCCAATTGATAAACACATCCATGCCGCTTTCGACAGCATCAAAATCAGGACGATAATCTAAAGTCCAAACGCCCCAGTTTTTTTCCAAGCGCAAGCTCATCAAAGCGCGAGCGCCATACCAACAATAACCAAGATCAGCGCCGGCATCTTCAATGCTTTCTGCAAGGCGTAACAAGTATTGTGGTTTACAATAAATCTCATAACCGAGTTCGCCAGAAAAACTCAGGCGGTTAAGAATCACGGGAACACCAGCAACATAAGTTTCGCGTGTATCTCTAAACTTTAAACTTTCTGCTGACACATTATCACGCGTAAGCCTTTGCAATAACTGGCGTGATTTAGGCCCAGATAATGAAATTCCATGCCAATAATCAGATGCATTGTAGTAATGCAATTCGGCAGGTATGTCTTTTTCGAACCAGCGTCGGTGTGCATCTTGCATCGCGCCCGAACCGAAAAGCATAAAGTGATCTTCTGCGATACAAGCAACCGTAAGATCACCATAGAGTTTGCCATTTGGCGTTAGCATCGGGGTTAATGTTATACGCCCAGGTTTAGGGATAAAACCTGCTAGTTTATAGTTTAAATAATCGCGAGCACCTTCACCTCTAAAATCATGTTTGGCAAAGTTAGCGATTTCGATGCCGCCAACAGCTTCACGGACCGCCTTTACTTCTCGTGCGACATAATTATGACTGCGATTACGTTCAAAGCTTGGTGTTTCCCATGCGTCCTCAGGAGTGTCGGCAAACCATAGGGCATGCTCAAGTCCAAAACTCTGATCCATGAGCGCGCCTTTAGCGACTAAGCGATCATATAGCGCCGTAGTTTTTTGCATACGCCCTTTGGGTAAGGTTTCATTGGGGAAGGTCATCACAAAACGGCGTTCGTAATTCTCGGTTGATTTAATCGTGCCCCAATCTGGGCTGGCGAAATCACCAAAGCGCGCCACATCCATCGCCCAAACATCGATTGATGGTTCGCCGTCAATCATCCATTCAGCCATTGTCAAACCGACTCCACCGCCTTGGCAAAAACCAGCCATAACACCAATCGCGCACCAGTAATTTTTCATTCCTGGCACCGGGCCAATCATAGGATTACCATCTGGGCCAAAGGTAAATGGGCCGTTGATCATATCTTTGATGCCTGCTTCACCCATTGCAGGAATGCGCTCGAAGGACATTTCTAAGCGTTCTGCAATACGTTCTAGGTCTGGTTGTAATAATTCGTGACCAAAATTCCACGGTGTGCCTTCGACTTTCCAAGGTGTCCCTTTTGGCTCGTAGGTTCCCAGCAACATTCCTTGGCGTTCTTGTCTGAAATAAATATTGGCTTCGTAATCGATACCAGCGGGTAAACGCGTTGGGTGATTAGCCACCGCATCAATTTTTTCGGTGATTAAATAGTGGTGTTCCATGGGTTGCACAGGTAAATTGACACCTTGCATATGTCCCACTTCGCGCGCCCATAAACCACCACAATTGACGATGTGCTCGGCGTTAATCATGCCGTTCGGTGTTTCAACATCCCAGCTTCCATCAGGACGCTGTTTGGTGCCAGTGACGGGTGTGTGCGTGAAATATTCAGCGCCATGCACTCGTGCTGCTTTGGCGAATGCATACGTTGCACCAGAAGGATCCAGATCTCCATCTTGGTCATCCCAGAGTGCCGCATGGTAATGTTTAGGGTCAATTAACGGATGACGCTCTGCTACTTCTTTGGGGCTAATAAACTCTTGATTTAAGCCCATATAACGCGCCTTGGAGCGTTCGCGTTTAAGGTAGTCATACCATTCCGGTGTAGATGCTAAATAAAAGCCACCAGTAATGTTTAAACCAACCGAATGCCCAGAAACTTCTTCAATCTCTTTGTATAAATCAATGGTGTAGCTTTGTAAGCGTGAAATATTGGGGTCAGAACTGATGGTATGGATTTGTCCGGCTGCATGCCACGATGAGCCTGAAGTAAGTTCATTGCGCTCTAATAAAACCACATCTTTCCAGCCAAACTTAGCAAGATGAAACAGTATTGAACAGCCGACCACACCGCCGCCTATAACGACGACCTTTGCATGCGAAGGTAACTGTTTGTTTGTATTTGTGTCTTTTTGAATCTCGGGCATGAATAACCTATTTTTATCTTATTCTGAAACACACCCCTCTACATTTAAGTTTATTTTAAAAGTGCCAAAAAGTAGGGGGGTGTAAATTTTTCGTTTAAAAATCTCTTTTTAGTTTAGTACCACATGTCAGGCATCGACGCTTTTTTCTTTTCCATGAATTCTTTAAGCGCCTCATTAATGCCATCATCCATTGCGGGCATTTCGTAATTATTTAGTCGTGCTTTAAAGATTTCATTAGCGCGTTGTTCAGCAGTTTTACTGCCGTCTAATTCCCATTGTTCAAAGGAATTATTGTCGGCTGTGTTGGATTCATAGAAAACCGTTTCATAGTTTGCCATGGTGTGAGCAGTGCCAAGGAAATGTTCATTATGGCTGTTACGCTGACGATAAGACTCTAAACCAAAAGCATTGTCATCAAGCTCCATACCTTTCATTAGCTTTGTCATCATGCCCATGCGATTTGAGTCGAGAATAAATTTTTCATAGCCCATGGTTAAGCCACCTTCTAACCAACCTGCGGCGTGTAACATAAAGTTAGCTCCCGACATCATTGCTGGCATCATGGCATCGGCACTTTCTTGTCCGGCTTGGAAGTCATTTACTTTTGACGAGGTAAAAGAACCACCACAACGCAGTGGCACGCCTGCACGACGCGCAAGTTGACCGATCGCAAAATAAGCCATGGCTGCCTCTGGTTGACCAAAAGTCGGCGCGCCATTGCGTAACGATAAAGTGGTTAAAAAGTTTCCGTAGATAACAGGCGTACCGGGTTTTACTAACTGCGTTAGCGCTACCCCAACCATAGATTCGGCATGGGCTTGCGCAACCGCTCCCGCTGGGGTTACAGGCCCCATTGCGCCACCGAGTACGAATGGGCAAATTACCATGCCTTGACCCGCACTAGCGTAAGTTCTTATCACTTCCGACACATCACCATCAAACAACAAAGGTGAGGTAGAATTAATATTGCCCATAATAACGCAATTGCCTTCGGTGCTTTTTTTCTCAAACTCATCACCGAATAAAATCTTCGCCATCGCAATCGAATCTTTGGCACGATCAGGACTGGTTATCGAACCTAAAAAAACCTTATCCGAATATCGCATGTGCGAATACAGCATATCCAAATGGCGTTTGTTCACAGGAATATCAACTGGCTCACAAATTGTGCCACCTGAGTGATGCATGTAAGGGTCAACATAAGCGAGTTTCACGAAATTTTTGAAATCTTCGATGTTTGCATAACGACGACCTTTATCCATATCCAGAACAAAGGGTGATCCATACGCAGGAACAAGGACTAGATTGTCGCCACCAATCGTCACGGTTCTTTCAGGATTGCGTGCATGATGCGTAAATTCGCGTGGTGCTGTAGAGGCGAGTTTTTTCACTAAACCTTTTGGAAAATGCACGATTTCTTTATCATCTTTATCGTACTCGGCGCCTGCATCTACAAACAGTTGCGCTGCAACTTTATCACCACGAAATTGAATGCCAAACTCTTCGAGTATGATTTCTGCGTGTTCCTCAATTTTACTAATACCTTCCTCGTCCAGCATTTCGTAATAAGGAATATTACGTTTGATGTACGGATCCGTTTTTATTTTTGAAATGTCATTCGAATCTCTGCTTCTTCGAACTCTGCGGCGTTTTTTTGTTTCGGTAGCCATACTAGTTTCTCGGTTTGATTAGCAAAATTAATGGTTAAAAATCTGTTTTCACGCCGCCTTCAGCGACGCGTCGATGCACAAAGTCATCTAATTCTTCTTCAATCGCAACATCTAACTCAGGTTGCTGATATTCACTCAAAGCTTGTTTGTAAACTTGATTGGCTTTTCTTAAGGCGTCTGGACTGCCTGCTTCCGTCCAACTCTCAAAGTTTCTCCAGTCAGAGATTAAAGGTGAGTAGAATGCATTTTTGTAGCGATCCATAGTGTGCTGCGTGCCAAAAAAGTGACCACCTGGGCCAACGTCTTTAATCGCTTCAAGCGCTAATGTAGCTTCGGTGATTTCAATACCTTCGAGGTACGATGCCATCATTTGTAAGAGATCGACATCCATCACAAATTTTTCGAATGATGCGCTGAGGCCACCTTCCATCCAACCAGCACCATGCATCACAAAATTGGTTCCGCCACTGATTGCACCCCACAATGCCATGGTCGATTCATAACCCGATTGCGCATCCATTGAATTTGCCGCATTTACGTTGGAAGAACGAAACGGTAGATTGTATTTGCGTGCTAGTTGGCCGCTAATTTGAGCTGCACGAATATATTCGGGGGTGCCAAAAGCGGGTGATCCTGATTTCATATCCACATTTGAAGTAAAGCCACCGTAAACGGCAGGAGCGCCGGCTCGAACCATTTGTGAAAAAGCGATGCCAGCTAGGGCTTCGGCATTTTGCTGAGTTAACGCACCAGCAACGGTTACGGGTGCCATTGCTCCCGCTAGTGTAAAGGGTGTCAAAACGATGACTTGGTTAAGGCGCGACATTTCGATAATGCCTTGCAGCATCGGTTCATCTAGGCTTAAAGGAGAGTTACTGTTGATGATGGTAAAAAGACTGGGTTCTTTTTCTAGTTGCTCGCGATTAATTCCACGGCCAATCCGAGCTATTTCAATCGCATCTTGGTTGCGCTGTTGTCCTAATGAATATGCATGAAACGGTTTATCCAATAACTTCACGCAATCAGATAAGCAATGCAGATGTCGCACTGAAGGGTGCAGATCGACAGGCTCGACAGGATAACCAGAACTAAAATGGATAATATTAAAGTGCTGCGTTAAACGTAAAAAGTTTCGATAATCTTGTTGGTTACCAGCGCGCCTACCACCATCAAGGCTATTCGTATTGGGAGCGCTCGCAACGGAGCCAAAATTGACGTATTTGCCGCCGATCTTGATATTGTGATCTGAGTTGCGCGCGTGTAGTGTAAATTCACTCGGAGCAGTCGAGATTTTTTCCAAAATCAAATCACGATCAAACTGCACCCTAGTGTTACTGTTTGATGCTAAACGTGCGCCCGCATCTAGCATAATTTGGCGTGCTTCATCTTGCAGGACTTCGATGCCTACTTCTTCAAGCACTTGCATGGAAGCGTTATGAATCAGTTCTAATTGTTCTTCTGATGCAACTTCGGTAAAACCACCTTTGTGTTCAAGCTGTTTCCAGGGTAATTGCTCTAGTAATTG
>CALJIH010000223.1 GCA_937974135.1 uncultured Cocleimonas sp.
TAGTGATAGTCTATAAAAAATATACATACACATAAAATACTAAACAATATCATAAGAAATGAATGAACTATTCATTTAAAATGAATAATATGGATTTGCTAAAAGATATGAAATTATTCGTCAGAGTGGTTACTTGTGGAGGCTTAGCTGCTGCTGGTCGAGAACTAGGGATGACGCCCTCTAGTGTCACAATGCGTATAAAAAAACTTGAACAGCATTATCAAGTGAAATTACTCATTAGAACAACTCGAAGCGTTAATTTAACCGATGACGGTATAGAGTTTTATAAAGACTGTTTAAAAACCTTAGAAGAAATTAGCCAAGTAGAAAATAAATTAAGATCTGGACAAGAAACAATAAGCGGTCCACTTCGTATATCAGCGAGTTCGGATCTTGGACGTCAACACATAGCTCAGATCATCAATGTTTTTACTGATGATTACCCTGAAGTTCAACCATTCTTAAATATTAGTGATGCAGTCACTCATATTACTGAAAACAATATCGATATAGCGGTGCGATATGGAATCTCATCAGACAGCTCGCTTGTAGCACAACGTTTAGCATCTGGAAGACGCGTTTTATGCGCCTCCCCTGATTACATCAAACGACATGGATGTCCTAAGAGTTATAAAGATCTTGAGCAGCACTCTTGTTTAACCATGGTACAAATACGCACACCTATGACCACATGGTATTTTGATACGCCAGAAGGTGAAAAGTCTATGGTAATTCATTCTTCACGATCTTGCGATGACGGTGCATTAGTAAGGCAATGGGCGCTACAAGGAGCAGGAATAGCCCTAAAATCAATTTGGGATGTTGTGGATGATTTAAATGCGGATCGTTTGATAACAGTATTAGACAGCTGTAATCCCGATTATCAAAGTAAAAAAACGACCATAGGATCTGATCTATATATTGCCTATCAAGACAGACATTACCTACCAAAACGAACTCGAAAATTCATCGAATATATGAAAAGCTATTTCCAAGACTTTGAAATGAAAACACATCAACAGTACTCTGATGTACCATAAAAGTGGGGGGGTGTCTTTTTTACTATTATTTAACCTTAAACAACATCACAGTTTCTTAATAGTAATTTACAATAATAAATATATAAGAAAAGAAGGTCTATCAACTTGCTTAAAAAGCTTCAATTACTACACTAAAGTCGAATAAAAAAAACAATAAAAATAAATCATACTATGCTTAACCATATCTAATAGTTATAAGGAGAATATTAATGTCTGATGTATTAAAACATCCTGTGCCTGCGGCATTCGCAGCGCAAGCGAACATCAACGCTACTCAATACGCAGAAATGTATCAGCAATCAGTTGATAACCCAGAATCATTCTGGGCTGATCAGGCGAACCAATACGTATCATGGTTTAAACCATGGGACAAAGTGAGCGACTGGAGTTTTGATCAAGCAGACTTACATATTGAATGGTTCAAGGGCGCGACTCTGAATGTTTCTTATAATTGTTTAGACAAACACCTCGATACACGTGGTGATCAAACTGCGATTATTTGGGAAGGCGATAATCCTGAAGAAGATCGTCATATTTCTTATAAAGAATTACACGCAGAAGTCTGCCAATTTGCGAATGTATTAAAATCTCGCGGGGTTAAAAAAGGCGACCGTGTTTCTTTATATATGCCAATGATCCCAGAAGCATCCGTTGCAATGTTAGCCTGTACGCGTATTGGTGCGGTTCACTCTATTGTTTTTGGTGGTTTTTCGCCAGATGCGCTTAAAAGTCGAATTCTTGATTCTGATTGTCAGGTAGTCATTACCGCAGACCAATCCATGCGCGGTGGTAAAAAGGTTCCATTAAAAACCAATGCTGATAAAGCACTCGAAGGTTGTCCAAATGTACACACCTGCATCGTCGTAAAGCGCGGTGGCGATCCTGTTGAATGGAATAGTGATCGAGATGTTTGGTACGGTGAAGCTGTTAATGCAGCAAGTACTGATTGTCCTGCTGAAGAAATGAGCTCCGAAGATCCATTATTTATTCTTTATACATCTGGTTCTACTGGAACCCCTAAAGGTGTATTACACACCACTGGCGGTTACCTTGTTCAAGCGGCAATGACGCACAAATTAGTGTTTGATTACAAAGATGGTGAAGTCTATTGGTGTACAGCTGATGTTGGTTGGGTTACTGGTCATACCTATATCGTTTATGGACCCTTATGTAATGGTGCGACTACCCTAATGTTTGAAGGGATACCCACCTACCCTGACGCTTCGCGCTTTTGGCAAGTTATCGATAAACATAACGTGGCCACTTTCTACACAGCTCCTACAGCAATTCGTGCCTTAATGGCGGCAGGCGATGATTTTGTAAACAACACATCACGCAGTTCATTGCGTTTATTGGGCACCGTTGGTGAACCAATCAACCCTGAAGCGTGGGAGTGGTATAACCGCGTTGTTGGTAATGACAACTGCCCTATCGTAGATACTTGGTGGCAAACAGAGACAGGGGCACATTTAATGACTCCACTGCCTGGTGTACATGATCTTAAACCAGGTTCTGCAATGGCTCCATTCTTTGGTGCTCAACCTATCTTACTTGATGAAGAAGGCAATGAAATAACAGGCAATCCTGCCGAAGGTAATCTTGCGATGAAAGCACCATGGCCATCTATGATGCGCACTGTATATGGTGACCACAAACGTTTTTACGAAACGTATTTTGCGATGTTTAAAGGCTATTACTTTACTGGTGACGGCGCACGCCGCGACGAAGACGGTGATTATTGGATTACGGGCCGTGTTGATGACGTACTAAATATTTCTGGGCATCGATTAGGAACTGCCGAAATAGAATCTGGTCTGGTTCTACACCCAAAGGTTGCTGAAGCCGCAGTAGTGGGTTATCCACACGATATAACGGGACAAGGCATCTACGCCTACGTAACCCTTATGACCGGTGAAGTAGGTACAGACGAGCTAAAAGCTGATCTGGTTAAATTAGTGCGAACAGAAATTGGGCCAATCGCGAAAGTGAATATTATTCAATGGGCGCCAGGATTACCAAAAACACGTTCGGGTAAGATCATGCGCCGTATTCTACGTAAGATTTCTGTGAATGAGATTGATGAGTTGGGTGATACGTCTACTCTGGCTGATCCTTCAGTAGTTGATGATTTGATAGAGAACCGTCAGAACAAGTAATAGTAATTTGAAAACGTC
>CALJIH010000224.1 GCA_937974135.1 uncultured Cocleimonas sp.
TTACTTTTTGGAATTGACAGTGCTCTTAACGGTGAAGAGATATTTGAAGAAGAAGCAGTTGTTGAAGAAGATCAAATCGAAATCAATAACGAGCTAGAAACGTCAATTTCTACGGAGATGTCTTCTTCTAATGTTTCTGACGATTTATTACCAACAGAAAATACCTCTGAAGAGGAATTACCTGAGTTACTCGACAACCCTCTTGTGGTAAATGAAATAATAAAAAATGATGATGACAATGAGGTAAAAGAATCAGAAGTCATTGAAACTTCTGGACTTCAAATGACTTGGGATGATGATACACACCCTGAATTACTCATGGTGTATTTAGAAGAAACTCCCTCACAAATTGAAGAGCTATTACCTTTACTGGATAAAATTAATAAGAATATTGCTGATAATGATGAAAAAGCAGATGCTGCAAGACTTGCTCACACCATTAAAGGTGGTAGTGCAGTCGTTGGTATTACTGCATTGGCTGACTTTTCATCTCATTTGGAAGAGTTATTAGAACACTCAATTACATCAAAATTAAATGACGAGATACTCACAAAACTTCCTGAAATTGGAAATTGTGTTAACGACACATTTAAAGCAGTTCAATTACAAGGTGATGAACCAAAAGTGTTTTTGTCATTATTTAAGCTTTTAGAAAATTATCCCTATGATTTAGATGAAGCGGTTTCTGTAGAAGATCAACACATAGAAACTCCAGAGATAAATGATATGGATGTAGCTGTCTTAAATGATTCAGCAACTGATTTGGCTGTTGAAGATGTAAAAGATACTTCTTCTGAGGATATTAACAGCGAATTTAAGGATACACATACTCAAGAAAACACTGAGGATTTAGTAGAATCATTAATTGATTCTTCCGTAGAAGATAATGACAGTGAAAATCTAGTTACAACGGATGAAATATTAACTAAAGAAGATACTGCTGAAATTTCAGATATCATTGATGATCTTAACGACAATACTTTCGATAAAGAGCCGATCGTTGACGATATAGAAAAAACTGAAACAGATACATCAAGTATAACTGCAATGGCAAGTATGGCTGCAGCTGCTTTTGTTTCTAAAGAAATAATCGATGAGGTTAGTTCAGATACTTCGGATAATATTGAAGAATCTAATGATGTGAAAGTAGATGAAATAGAAACTATTGTTGATGTTGAAATTGAAGCGAATTCAAACGAAACAGAACAAAAAGAAGAAGTTACTGATAAAGTTACAACCGAAAAATCTGGCTTTAATATGACCTGGAATGATGATACTCATCCTGAATTATTAATGGTGTATTTAGAGGAAACTCCAACACAAATTAATGAATTAGTTCCATTGTTAAATAAAATTAGTGAAAACAAAGCTGACGCAGATGAGAAACATACAGCATCTCGAATGGCACATACCATTAAAGGTGGTAGTGCGATTGTAGGACTAACTACACTTTCTGAAATTTCATATCGCCTAGAAACTTTATTAGATTATTCAGTCAAACATCAGTTACCAGAAGATATTTTAGAGACTCTACCTAAAGCTGCTGCCTGTATTGAAAATTTATTTGAAGAAATTCAAATGGTTGGAGAAGAACCAGATGAATATTTTGGTATCTTTAAAAAGCTAGATAAATTTGTAGATTCAATCGATGACTTGGATGATGAGCCACTTGAACTATCTTCAGTAGCGTTACCTGATTTTATACTTAATCAAAATAATAGCACTGATAATGTAAACGTAGAGTCATCTGAAATCTTAGATGATGATGTAACTTCCGATGTTTCGATTGAAAAAGGTGATACAGAAGTAACAGGCGTGCAATCAGATGCTGACCTAGTCGACGTTAAATCAAAAACAAGCGAAATTGAAATTGACACAAATGACAAAGTTGAAGTTCACACTGAAGCAACCAGTGAAGATGCAGTAGTAACACTAGAGACTGAAACTGAAATTGTAAATGATGATGCTGAAGAAACTTTAGAGTCAGAAGTCGAAATCGTTAATGAAGAAACTGTTGAAGCTAAATTAGATGAAAATGAAGTTATTGAGACTGAAGTCGAAATTGTAAATACTATCGAAACCACCAAATCTTCAGATATTCAAGAAGAAGAAACATTAGAAACTAAAACAGAAGAAGTTTTCGCAGAAGATCAACATGCTGAAAATAGTGAAACCGAAGATGCTAAAGTAGAAGACTCTGAAGTAAATTCTGATGAAGAAACAGAAATCAAAGGCCAAGTTGTTGAAGATACGAAAGCTGAAATAATTGAGTCTAAGATTGTAGAAACTAACGAAGTTAAAAAATCTTTAGAAACTGAATCGGTAAAATTAGATAAATTAAAAACTAGAGAAGACGTTAACAATATCATTGTTGAAATTGATGATATTGTCATGAATTTAATTAGCCATAGTGAATCTGCTGATAATCCAGCTGAATTTGTAGAAAAATGTACTGTTGAGCTAGAACGTTTTGAATTAGTGACTGAACTTTCTGGATATCCAGAGTTGTCATTGCTAAGCCAATGGTGTCAATTAAATATAAAATCATATAACAGAAGACATAAAAAATTCATCAAGTTCATCCAATCAAATGAGGTTTGGTCTTGGGTAGAGCATGTCAGTGAATGTTTAAGAGAATCAGATGATATGTCTCACATGTCATCGCTCAGTGTTGAGTTGATGCGCGAAGATTGGCTTAAAGCCATCAAGATGGAAGACTTACAAACAGTATTGTTAGCATTACGCCATCTTGAAGACACAGGTGTGTCAGAGACTCCTGAAGAAGAAACAAAAGATGAAAATGTCAACGAAGTTATTAGTTGGGATAAAGATGTTCATCCTGAGTTATTAGCGGTTTACTTCCAAGAAACACCAGATCAGATTGATCAGGTAGCTGGCTTATTGCATAAAATATCGCGTGGTGAGTCAACAGTAGAAGAAAACAAAGAAGCAGCACGTATTGCTCATACGATCAAAGGATCTAGTGGAGTGGTTGGTTTGAACCAGTTACTAGAATTGACACATCATCTTGAAGATATTCTTGATTACTCGGTAAATAACGACATTTCAGCTGAAACTGCAGATTTACTTTCTGAAGCTTCAGATTGTATGGAAAGTCTGTTTGAAACGATTCAGAATAAGCAAGCACCTCCTGAAGAATTACCTAGCGTTTTAAAGAGTTTATCTGCGTTTTCAGGTAATTTGACTCCTGCTGATAGATCATCAAATGAAACATCAATAGAGGAATATAAAAAGGAAGAAGCCGCTGAAGAAGAAAACACATCTTCTATCTCCCCTTCAAATGAAGCGTTGAAACCATTTGAAAAAGTAGCTTCCTCGTCTGTAGATACTAACGAAGCGTTTATACGTGTTCCGATAAAAGTAATCGACAAACTCTTGAACTTAGCGGGTGAGCTAGTAACTACCTCTAACCAGGTGAGTGATAACTTAGCAAAGACCCAAGAGACTAACAAAACAATTCGCGCTCAAGACGAACGAGTGATTGCTATGTTAGAAGACTTAAATAAGACTATCGAGCAGCAAGAGAAAGATCAGCAAAACTTATTCTCTAGCATGGATAACAGCGATTTTGATTCGTTAGAGATGGATACTTATAATGAGCTTAACTCCGTTGTTAGTTTACTTTCAGAGGGTATTCTTGACAGTCAGGAAATTGATAACACCTTAAGTCGTCAGTTGGACGAATTATCGGAAAGATTGCACTCACTGGATAAACTAAACAAAACCTTCAGTGATGTAATCTTGAGTTCTCGAATGGTTACTATTGATACCATCGTACCTCGTTTAGAACGAATCGTGCGTCAGACGTGTCGTAAAACTAATAAGAAAGCTCAATTAGTAGTAACGGGTAATAACCTCAACGTCGATACCGACATTCTTAACAATCTAGTAGATCCGCTACTACACATGTTAAGAAACTCTATTGACCATGGTATTGAAACACCTGAAGAACGCGTTAAAAACGGTAAAGATGAAACCGGTCTAATCGAACTTGAATTTAGTCGAGATGGTAATAACATCTTAATGACATTAAAAGACGATGGTGCTGGAATTAATCCTGAGAAAATCTACAAAAAAGCAATCGAGAAAGAAATAATCTCGCCTGATCAAGAATTTTCTGACAGCGATGCTATCAATCTAATTTTACAGGCTGGTTTCTCTACACAAGAAAATGTAACAGATATCTCTGGTCGTGGTGTGGGAATGGACGTTGTTAACACCTCAATCCAAGATCTAAATGGTACCATGGGTATTGACAGTAATTTAGGTAAAGGTACCTCTTTCAACCTAACCATACCTTTGACCTTGATCACAAATACTACGCTACTTGTAAAAGTGGAAGATAACTTAATTGCAATACCCACTGATACGATCGAGCAGATTATGTATCAACAAGCAGCGACTATGATCAAACGTGATGATGAATATTATGTTTCTCATAATGATGTTGAAATTAAAACTAAGGCATTAGGTGAACTATTAAACTGGCCTCACCAGTTAATCGACGAAAATAAATCTTACAACGTTTTGATTATCAAAGCAGATGATAAAACCTATGCTATTCACGTTGATGGTATTGAATCATCACGTGAGGTGGTGGTCAAACGATTGAGTCCTTGGATATCACCGGCTAAAGGTGTAATCGGAGCCTGTCATCTAAATGATGGTGGTGTGGCCCCAGTAATCAATCTAGTCACTGTTGCTAAAACAGCTGCAGCCAATGAGTTGTTGAATACAAATTCATTAGCACCAAAGCAAATTATCAAACCAAACGTTAAGAAGAAGATTTTAGTTGTTGATGATTCGTTAAGTAACAGAAAAGCACTAAGTTTAATTATTGAAAGAACTGAGTTTGATGTTGCTACTGCGGTTGATGGACTCGATGCACTGCGCGTAATGAATGAAAACAATATCGACCTTGTGTTTACAGATCTTGAGATGCCTCGCATGAATGGACTTGAGTTAACTCAGTCAATTCGAGCTTGGAATGATAAGAAAAAGACACCAATCGTAATGATCACTTCAAGAACAACGAATAAACACAGAGAATTAGCAAATAAGGCAGGTGTAGATGATTATCTCACTAAACCGGTTGAAACCGATACCTTATTAAAATCAATTGATACGTGGTTGGAAGTAAAAGAACCAATGGAAGTATAAAAAATATAAAGTACTAATTAAAAAACATATTTTCGAGAGCAAAAAAGACACCCCCCTACTTTTTGGGCGTTTTGTTCTCGAATACCAATAAATAAATTAGCTAAACATATAATATAAACGGTATAAAAGATGAATAATAACAATACTATAGGAATACATTTCATTGGTTTAGATGCCAAAGAGACAGCTTTGTTTGATCGCGTTGTTTCATTCAATAAAACACACGGTCTTGAAGCTGAAGTCGTCGACGACATGGCAAATGCTGATTTATTTGTTGTCACTGATGATAAATATTTGACTGTTGAACACCTCAGCAGTAGTAAAACATTGGTTGTAGTAGCGAATAACGAGAATAATGACAAAGGTGATTTTCAAGTAGCTCGTCCTCTAATGATTACTAAAGTGATGAATCTGCTTAAAGACGCCCTAGAAAATGCAAAAGATAAAAAGGTGAATGGTCCTAGCGATGAAAATGCAACTCCTAATGCAGCTATTACTGAGACAGTAGTTGAAGAAGAAGTAAAAGCTCATCATGCATTAATTATTGATGACAGTGCGGCCATAAGAAAACAATTAGAATTAGAATTGCGTGATGCAGGTATCAGTTCAGATTATGCTGAAAGTGGAGAAGATGCTTTAGAAAAAATCAAAGACAAAGATAATCATTTTGATTTGATTTTCTTGGATATTATTATGCCTGGAATCGACGGTTACGAAACCTGTAAGCAAATGCGAGCAAACCCAGACTTCAAGAAAACGCCTATTATTATGCTAAGTGGTAAAACTACCCCATTGGATGAAGTACAAGGTGTCATCGCTGGTGCAACGACTTATCTGACAAAGCCCGTAAAGAGCGACAGATTACAAGTAACGTTAAATCGTGTGACTAAGTGGATTGACAATTTTGCCCCAGCTAAAAAAACTGAAACAGCATAATTTAAAGTTAATCACTAATATTTAGCCAAACAGCAATACCCCCATTCTTCCTTATACTTTAGGTTATCTCATAATAGAGACAATTTGAAGTATGAGGAATTTTCATTTTATTCTTCTATAAACGCATTCAAAACATCATAATAATCAAACAAATACCCTTTTCGAGGTATACCTTGAAAGCTATGTAAAAGGTATATTTTTACTCAAATATTAGCTGTAGGGTATTGGAGAATGCATGAGCAATAAAGCAGAATTAATCAGTGAAATGCTTGAAATGCAAGCTAAGTTCATAGCGTATGAACAAAGTGGTGAATTTGACGTTGAGCAATACTATATAGGTGAATGGAAAGCCTATCGAGAACGCTATCAAGAACTAACCAATGAAGTACGCGAACTCGCCTCAGCAGAAGTGGATTTCTGGAAATAATTATTTGCTAACTTTAAAGCTCGCTCCAAAGCCTCAGTAAATTCGAATAGACATTACTCACTTGCTTCGTCACATCACTTATTGAATTTTCGTTTAATAAGTTTTCCCTTGCTTGACTTAACTCGTACAGTATTTCACGTTTAGCACTATCCTTAACCATGCTTTGCGCCCATGTAATAGCGACTAAGCGCTTTCCAGAAATCACTTCGGTTACTTTATGCAAACTGTTAGATGAATAAATGACAACATCTCCAGCATTACCTTTAATCTTTTGTTCACCGTTTGTTGTTTTTATTACAAGTTCTCCCCCCTCATAATCATCGTTTAAAAAAATCGTGGTTGACACATCTGAACGGTAGCGTTCTTGTAAATTTAATGCTGAATTACCCATGATAGGATCATCAATGTGATATCCATAGTGCATGCCTTTTTCATAACGTACGTAAAAAGGTGTTGCAACTTTTAGTGGATAAACACTATTTTGATAGTCGCTGTTTTTCATTAAACTTGGCATAACCATTTGGTTTAATTGTTGGTGTAAGACTTCACCTGTACGAGTTTCTTGGGACAATTCAAGATTATGCTTTACTAAAGCTGCCTCTTTGCCTGCAGACAATTTGCCATCTTCAAATTCAGCATCTTCTAATAACTTAGAAATGACTTTGAGTTGGTTTTGATCTAAAACATTCGGTATAACTAACAACATAAGTAAACTCTTTTAATAAATAAGAATGAAAATTGGACTAGTTCATGAATCTTAAAATTATTATCGACGATGAAACGCAGGATATCTATATTCCTGATGATATTGTTGCAGATGCGACTGATTATTTCGATATGCTGGATAAAGATATGGATAAGGGCTATCAAATGAGTCGTACTTGGGTAGCTAAACCAGATTTAATGCAACGTTGCCAAATCATTGGGGATAGAATTCTAACCGCGTTAGAAACAGATAACACCAAAACAGGCACACTGATGGCAGCTTATATTTTATCTCGTGTGCCCAATGCATACGCTTTACACCTGAATAATGAAGGTGATATGACTTTGTATGATCTAGAAACACGATAATCATTGTTAAAAAGACACCCCCCTACTTTATGCCACTTTTGATGGTGTTATCGAAACGTAATCCACGTTGTGGCGATGTACTTAACACCTTTATCTACAACGGCAGCGCGATGTTGATGCGTCCAAAAAGGGGGAAATAAAACAAGTTTCCCCTGAGCTGGTTTGATACTGAGTTGTTGATGATAAAAATCAGTCTCACCCCCCTGCTCTACATCATTTAAATACCAGATAGCAACCAGCTGCCTTGACGCTAATGCATCGTCATCAGCATCAATATGCCAATGATAATACTCACCTTCTTGATAACGTTGTAGATTAAAACCAGAATCTTGATAACGTTTTAAATTGCCAAAGTAAGAATATCTTTGGCTGAATGATTGAAGCGCAATTGAAAGCGACCTAAATAGATTATTCTGCACGTCTTGCCAATGCTCTTTTCCAGTGACAACAAGATCTGTGGTTTTCTTCAGTGTGTTATTTTGAGTTGCTTCAGAACCAACCCGACCATGGTATTGATCTTTTGGGTTTGCTTCAAAACGTGACACCATGTCTTCGCATAGAAAGTCGGGTAATGCATTTTCACATTCAAAAATAAAACTACCTTGTTGTACTTCGTGTATTTGAGTCATATGTTTTCAATAATGCTATGAAATGATAAATAGATAGGTCTAAAAAGCTTGCAGAACACACCCCCCTACTTTTTGAGGGTTTTAATTCTTATAATCATAGCGTGTCTATTAGAGATATTCGCTTTTCCAATGGGGATATTTATAATCACTACACTTTTACAATGAGAAACCTATGCGTATTCGCATCAAAACAAAATGGAGCAAAGAAGAACGCGAAGTCTCTGCTGAAGATGCTGTCGGTGTATTAGCTTTCAATAGCTGGAAAATCGGTATGCAAACCTTACTTGAAATTGAGAATGAAAATTTTCAGATTGATACCCAACAGCAGCGTATTGAGGTCATCGAAGAAATTATGGCATTTATGATTCAAGCCTTAGATCGCATTGTACATGAATCTATGAATGATGAAGACCGCGCAACGCTTATCAGTTTATACGCAAAAAAACTTTCTGATCACGTCCAAGATAATGCCAGAGATTTCAGCGGGCCTGGTGATTACCGTAGTCCATTTATTGATAAACTAAACCAACGTTTCAATTCATATGCAGATACCAAATGGGATTCAACACTGCATCAACCCGGCTTTTCAATGAGTCGTGAATTTGGTGTGAATATGAGTAATGTATTAGGGCCTAAAGATCAGAAATGGGCCTTAGATTATATTCAACAAGTGTTGATGCCAGACTTTTACGCTTTGTTTAAAAAGACTGTTAAATCAATTGGGCTGATTGACGATGAAATTAAAGATGTCGGTAAAGAAACGTTGGATTCAAGGCACGTTTTATTGAGAGATAAACCAGAATAAATTGCTATTCTTAGTAAAACTATACAGCTAAGCAGTCTTTTTATAGATCAAGCTTTTTATATTTACACCCAAGATTTATACCCTTCAAAATTATGCTCAGTTCCATCTGCATAACCCGCTTGATAAGCTTCAGTGACCCTTTGTTCTTCACGCTCAGGATTTAACAAATATCCACCCTGCCAACCTTGTAAATATTCTGCATCAACGCCTGCTTTTTCCATGGTTACTACTGCGTCATAATATTCTTTGTTCATCCTAAATACCTTATTTTTAAGGAGCATTTTCTAACACTAAAAATTATACGTGACTCGACTAAGCACTAAATACCCCTGATGGGGTAAAAACCTTGATAAACAAATTTATGCGAATATAGTCACATTATTATTCGGCAAGCAAAGACGCTTAAAAGGAACAATTATGGCTAAAAAAACACGTACTGATGAAGAGGAAATAGAGTTTTCTAGTGGTTTAGCTGCGTTTGAGGCTAAGCATTTTTCACGTGCCATGCAATTATTATCTCCGTTTGCAAATGATGGCGATGCTCATGCCCAACACATGCTTGCAATTATGTATCAAAATGGTCTAGGTACAGTCGTGAACCCCATGCAAGCGGTAAAAATGATGAAAGCCTCAGCTGAACAGGACTTTCCAATTGCACAGCATGGTTTAGGATTTATGTATATGCAGGGCGAATGTTTAGAAAAAAACGCTGAAAAGGCCGTGGAATGGTTTGAAAAAGCAGCGAGTCACGGCTTACAAGGTTCATTGACTACATTAGCAATGATGTATGACCAAGGAGATGGCGTACCACAAAATAAAGAAAAGGCTAAAGAGCTTTATAAAAAAGCAGGTTTTGAAGATTTAGCCTAAAAATTTATTATCGCTATTCGTATTTTAAATCAATATTTACAATGTCAAAAACTGCTAACACCCTCCATGTTCTTCTAAATCAACAAGTGGTTTTAGAATTTGATCGTAGAAAAAAAATACCTGATATCCAATTAGAATACCTAGATAATATGGACGCTCGCTTAGACGCTGGTATTCAACTAGGTGATAAAGAAATCAAACCTAAGGATCAACTTGAAAAAGCACAATACGTTGCAAATTCGATGGTAAATAGCCTGCTGAAAAATGACTTCAATCAAGCTATTGCGATGTGTACCTACTTAGGAGATCGTATCAGAGATCTCAAACAAGTGGTCTGTGTAGGTCAAGATGATGAAAATGGGATAAAGATTGAATTTGTCTATGACCGTTCTTTACCACAGCAACAACAAGAACAAACGATTAAATTCTTCGACCCTAAAGACTTTCAAAAACAATAATTGTCTTATATTTGCAGCAACTATTAAGAGAGTTCTGTTGAGCTCTTGTACTGAGCTTAATTGAAACATGTCGAATACACCCCCCTACTTTTGAGCGGTTTTTATGATAAATACTTAATTACAATGCAAGAAAATCTCGATAATTTGTATAATGACTCAGCTAACTTATAATCTTGTTATCTACGCTTTAAAAATTAATACTTCAATATATGACCGATTCTTATCAACATAATAAAAACAAAGGTTATTTTGAAATAGCTCGAGAACCAGCATCAATTACTTTAGATGCTTTCAGAGAAAAATATTTTCGCACTGAAACACCCGTGATTATTGAAGGTATCGGACAAAACTGGCCCGCAATCACAAGCTGGAGTGAAGATTACATTCGTCAAAAGCTTTCCAAAAACAAAACCGCTAAAGCGGCTTCATTGTGGTACTGGATGGAAAAAGGTACTTTAGAAGAAGATTATGAAACGCCTGACATTATTGATCAATTAATACATTCAAAAGATGTCTTTCCAAGAACAGAACTGATGCGTATCTGGGCTCATAAAAAAGGTAACGTTTCAAGTTGGCACTATGATGCAAACATGGTAAATGTTTTCAATGTACAAATGACTGGAAAAAAAGAGTGGTTATTAGTGTCACCAGAAACACCTTTAACCTGTTACCCCTTTACTAGCTTTGCTGTAATGGATAATAACGATAAAAATATCTTCAAGAAGAAAAAATACACCCAAGTAATTTTAAACAAAGGAGACATGCTTTACATTCCACCCCTATGGTTTCATAAAGTTTTCTCACTTGATGATGAAAACCTCAACCTCAATTGGATATTCACAAAGAAACAAACAGATGTTAAAACATCAACTTTAATTCGTGAGTTGGATAGATATGCGCTTCAAACATATTTATCTGAGCATCGATTTCAATGGGTACAAAATACATTTATAAAAATGAATCAAAATATACCAGGCTATTTGCGCTGGAAATGGCGCTATCCAGAAATGATAAAATCACCCGTTAAACCTAGATTTTTAGGTCTTATGCGCCTTACATTACATGAGATAAAATCATTAGCTAAAGTTTTCTGGCACGCAAAAAAAATTAATCCCTACCTTGAAGGTATTCGATCTATTAAAAAACTCGAACGGTAAAACAATTGCTGCTCGATTTATAAACCTAGATTCAAACAATAATTAACTTAAATAATACAACCATACATCTTGTTTTAGTATTATTGGGGTTAATTCTTTTGCTAGAATATCATTGTTATAAAAACAATAATTTCTGCATCACCAATGCTTCCTAAGACTAAAAATATTCAAGACTCGATCTTACCAATAGGATTTGGGATTATTATAATCTTGATGATTAGTACCGCTTTTTTAACCGTAAAAAGAGTTGATGCTTATAACAAATCTGTTCAATCGATTCAGACAAAAACCAACACTGTAAACAGTTTACTAACGACCATGTCTACAGCTGTATTCAATCGATCATCAATAATATTCAGGATGTTTCAAAGTAAAGACCCATTTGTGGTTGATGATCTAATAATGGATCTGCATCAAGAAGCGACTAATTTTACCGTTGCTCGTGAATCATTTATTACCTTGGATTTATCAAAAAATAAAAAAGGGCTATTGCATGAACAGGCTAGCATGTCGAAACTTAATGCAATTGCCATCAACAATATGATTGATCTTTTGATTGCTGAGGAATACGAAGAAGCAAAATACTTACTTAAAAATCGTGCTTTGCCTCTAATGAAAAAGATTTTAAATATCATTGATGAGATGCAG
>CALJIH010000225.1 GCA_937974135.1 uncultured Cocleimonas sp.
TGTCGTTTTGCAAAAATTGGCTCGAAACAAATTTTGTGGTCAGAAACTTATCAACTTGATAATGAACATCCGATTAAAAATCAAGACAATATCATTAGAAAAATAATTGCTGATATTGTAGATATTCACTTGGGAAGAATGCAGCTTGATTGGGCAAGAAACCTTCTCTTAGATAAAGAAAATATTCCAAATGAATTTAAAGTTTTAGCTTTTTATCGCCAATACTATGACACTTTGAATTTACAAACTTTTTCTGAAGCTATAGATGAATGTGATGCTGCATTAGAAAGAAATCCTAGTGATATTATTGCAAATATAATTTATGCGGATCTTTGCAGAAGAGATTTTGTGTACTCCTTCAATCAAATTGGCGCCTCCCTTGAAAAAGGAATAAAAAGTGCTGAAAAAGTAACTCATTTACAACCAGATTCCAGTGACGGGCATTTTGTGCTTGGTCAATTATTATTTAGCCAGGGAGAATGGGACAGAAGTAAAGACGAGTTTTATAAAGCAAGAGAAATAACCAGTTACAATAGTGCTCTACAATATGCGATTGGATACTATTTTTGTCTCATGGAAATGTGGGATGAAGGATTAATTTTAGTCAACAAATCAATTGATACTTCAAGCGCTCATCCATCATGGTTTCACATGCCAAAAGCGTTATTTTTATATGATCAAGCAAAATTTAAAGAATCGTTAGCTGAGGCAAGAAAGATTCTCGCACCTAACATACCCTTAGGACCAATAATGCGGAGTGTATGTCATGCACAATTAGGTGAGATTAATAAAGCAAAAATTGAATACAAAGAATTGCTAAATAGATTACCAACTATTGAAACAAAAGGCCGAGAAACAATGTATCGGCTTTTTGGTAATAAAGAATTATCCGAAAAAATCTGTGATGGCTTAAATAAGATAGTTTAGTACTACTTATTCATTTGCTAGCAGTGCACCCGTAAATTCGTACGCATCAAATTCTTGTAAATCATCTATAGATTCACCTACTCCAATAAATCTAACCGGAATACCCGTTTTTTCGGCCATGGCAAATAAAATGCCACCTTTTGCAGTACCATCCAATTTAGTTACAGTAATACCTGTTAAACCTAAGGCTGCATCAAACTCCCTAGCTTGAGCTAATGCATTTTGACCAATGCTTGCATCTACTATCAACATGATTTCATGAGGCGCTTCCGGGTTTATTTTCTGCATTACACGTTTAACTTTTTTGAGCTCTTCCATTAAGTTCGTTTGTGTGTGTAAACGCCCAGCTGTATCAGCCAATAAAATATCAATATTTTTTGCTTTAGCTGACTCCATTGCATCATAAATAACAGAGGCACTATCAGCGCCTGTACCTTGAGCTACTACAGGGATATCATTGCGTTCTCCCCAAACTTGCAATTGCTCAACAGCAGCCGCTCTAAAGGTATCTCCAGCGGCAAGCATCACCGATAGACCTTCTTCTTGAAACTGTTTAGCAAGCTTACCGATTGTTGTGGTTTTTCCAGCACCGTTTATGCCAACCATTAATACTACTGCTGGACCATCAATATCATCCAAGTCTAAAGGTTTTGAAACAGGACGAAGAATTTTGACCATCTCATCATTCAAAGCAGCCATCAAAGCATCAACATCATTTAATTCATTGCGCGAACTACGTTGAGTTAGGTCACTAATTATTCGTTGAGTAGCTTCCATTCCAACATCGGCCAATAAAAGACGAGTTTCAAGTTCTTCAAGAACATCATCATCGATTTTCTTTTTACCTAACACTAAGGCACTCATGCCTTCTGTTAAAGAATTACCCGTTTTCGCTAAACCAGATCGTAATCGTTTAAATAAACCTTCTTTTTTATCAGGCTTTTGTTCAGAACTTTCATTAACCGAATCCAAATGACTTTCAACTGGTTTGCTCTCTGATTGAGCCTTGCTGCTTACTATTTCTTGTTGTTCTGTATTCTCTATAGACTCATCAATACCTAAATCAGACTCATTTTCAGCCGAACCTAAATTATTTTTAATCTTAATTTCATTTGAATCTTGAGACGATTCTAGATTAGCATCGTCTATAGATTGATCTTCTGGCTTTTTTTTCTTAAATAGTCGGAACATTGTTATACTTTACTTTTTAGGTTTATCGGCAAAAAATAATGATTAGAAGTTTATCACTTGCAACAAACAACCGCGTTAGTTTTTTATTATCGACTCTATTTTTAATATCAGCTTTAAGTTTTAGTGCAAATGCTACAGATACTGAATTAAACAAGAAGAATAATAAAATTCCAGTTCATGAGTATGACCTAGAAAACGGTTTGAAAGTATTAGTTAAACAAGATAAACGGGCTCCAATAGCTGTCATTCAAGTTTGGTATAAAGTAGGAACGAGTTATGAGCATGAAGGAATAACAGGTCTTTCGCACGCTCTTGAACACATGATGTTCAAAGGTACCAAAACACGTAAATCCGGTGAGTTTGAACGCTTGGTGTCAGCCATTGGCGCTCGTAATAACGCTTTCACCTCACAAGATTACACGGCCTATTACGAGGTTTTGGCGAGTGACAAGCTCGAAGAAGCGATGGAAATTGAAGCGGATCGCATGAGAAACGTGATCTTTGACCCTAAAGAATTTGAAAAAGAAATAGAAGTTGTCAAAGAAGAACGTCGCTGGAGAACAGATGATAAACCAGCATCTTTAACCAGAGAGCAATTCAATGCGGTCGCTTTTTTGAACAGCCCCTATCGTGCACCAGTCATTGGTTGGATGGTTGATTTAGAAGAAATGACCGTGGATGATGCAAAAATTTGGTACAAAAAGTGGTACACACCAAATAATGCAACGTTAGTCGTCGTCGGAGACGTTGAGCCAGATGCTGTCCATGAAATGGCAAAAAAATATTTTGGCGCATACAAAAGTAATCCCTTACCAGTGGTTAAAACACGAACTGAAGTTGAGCAAAAAGGGATTCGAAATATAACCTTAAAGCTTCCAGCAAAATTACCTAGTTTACGTATGGGTTATAAAACACCTGCAATGATAAGCGCCAAAAAAGGCAAAGTTCCAGAGTGGGAGCCATATGCATTAGAAGTCCTTGCAAATATTTTAGACGGTGGTGACAGCGCAAGATTTGCAAAGAATTTAATCCGTGGCAAAGAAGTTGCCGCGGGGGCAAATTCCGGATACTACGGTTACGGTCGTTTAGATAACTTACTTATAATCTCAGGAACACCTGCAAAGGGTGTTTCGACTCAAAAACTTAAAGAATCGATCTTAGAAGAAATCGAAACCCTAAAGAGTGAGCTAGTAAGTGAAGCAGAATTAAAACGGGTAAAAGCACAAGTTATAGCGGGTGAAGTTTTTGAACGTGATTCTATTCAACATATGGCTACACTTCTTGGTTCGTTAGAAACTGTAGGTTTAGGCCACAAATATATTGATCAATACGTACCTGGCGTTTTGGCAGTAACTGCGCAACAAATTCAAGATGTAGCAAAAAAGTATCTAATTGAAAATCATTTGACGGTTGCCGAGTTAATTCCACTACCTTTAGGTGAAAAGCAGGAGAAAAAATAATGATAAAACTTAATCAACAACAATCTAATTCATTGCTCAAAAGACCTTTTGCATTCTCAATAGCAATTTTATTCCTGTTATTTAGTCAAATCTCTCAAGCAGGGCCAAAAATAGAAAACTGGATTACCTCATCAGGATTGCGTGTTTATTTTGTCAATGTTCCTGAATTACCAATGCTTGATTTACGTCTGTCGTTTGCTGCGGGCAGTGCTTATGACGGGGATAAACTAGGCATTTCTGGCATGACAACCAGTATGTTGAATAAAGGTGCAGCTGGTTTAAATGCTGATCAAATTGCTGAAAACTTTGAATCTGTTGGCGCAAATTTTTCTGCTAATTCTGGACGGGATGCTATTTCAATTAGCCTTCGTACCTTAACACTTGACGAGCAAATACAAAAAGGCATGGAAAATTGGCTTAAGGTCATTGAAAAACCTGAGTTTCCTGAAGCAGATTTCAAGCGCTTAAAAAAACAAGCGCTAATTGGTTTGCAAGCCGAAAAACAAAACCCTGGCTCAATTGCGAGTAAAGTATTTTATAAAAATTTATACCCAAATCATCCTTACGGTGAACCACAAAACGGCACAGAAGAAAGCATTAATGCTATGACTACTGATGACCTGAAAGCTTTCTTCAAACGCTATTTTGTGAACAAAAATGGACAAATTGCTTTAGTTGGCTCTATCGATAGAAAACAAGCTGAAGCGATTGCTGAGAAGGTTTCCAAAGCCTTAACTTCGAATGATCGTGGTGAGGGAGAGAAAGCAGCCCCTATACCAGAAGTGAAACCTTTAACAGAAGCGAAAACGATTCGTGTTCCTTTTCCATCTTCACAAGCCCATATATTTATCGGCCAACCCGGAAATAAACGCGGTGATAAAGATTATTATTCGCTTTATCTAGGCAATCACGAATTAGGTGGAAGCGGTTTTACCTCACGCCTGATGAAAGAAATTCGAGTTAAGCGCGGGCTATCATATAGCGTGTACAGTTACTTTATTCCAATGAAAGAATTTGGGCCATTTATGCTAGGTCTACAAACAAAACTTTCACAAACGGATGAAGCGATTAAAGTGGCTCGCGAGGTGCTTGAAACCTTTCAAAAAGAGGGTCCATCAGAAGATAATTTAAAAGCATCTAAATTAAACATAACCGGTGGCTTTCCCTTACGCACGGCGAGTAATGATGACATTGTAGGGTATATTGATGTGATCGGAATGTATGACCTTCCTTTAGACTATCTCGATACGTTTACTAATATTATTAACGACACTTCTCGTGAACAAGTCATTGATGCGTTTAAACGCCGTGTAGATCTGGACAAATTACTAACCGTAATTGTTGGCGGTGAAGCAGATGTAGCAAAATCAGACAGTGCAAATGGCGAAAAGAAAGAAAGCACAAACTAAGAATAGCAACTCCCTCAGAATTATTGGGGGTGATTGGCGAAGTAGAAAATTACCTTTTATTGATGCACCTGGATTACGTCCTACTCCCGATAGAATCCGAGAAACTTTATTTAATTGGTTGCAAGCGCATATTCATGGCGCACGTTGCCTCGATATGTTCGCAGGCAGTGGAGCTTTGGGTTTTGAAGCATTATCGCGCGGCGCCAAAGATCTTATTTTTATCGAGAAACATCCAGCATGTGCTAAACAACTCCTAGAAAATATTAAGCTTTTAAATGCAGAAGCTGAAGTGGTCAATGCCGATGCGTTAAACTTTCTGAGTAAAATTCAAAGCCCTAATCAAGCATTTGACATCGTTTTTCTTGACCCTCCCTATCGTCTAGGATTAATCGAAAAATCTGTAAAATATTTAGCTTCTGAAAATCTTATTGATACAAGTACATTGCTCTATGTAGAGCACGAAACAGAAGAATCTTTTGTTTGGGATAAATTAGGATTTCAAATAGTAAAAGAGGCAAAAGCAGGACAAGTACATAGTTTTCTTTTAAAGAAAGCCTAGTTTTTGCATAAATTCTATTTACATTTTTAAATAAAAGCTTTAATTGATCCTATGGGGCAGATTTTTCAAAACCGCATAAAAGGGGGGGGGTGTTCTTCGACAGGCTCAGTATAAATACTTGGACATACTTCACTAAACTCAGTACAAGTGACAACCATCGCTTTTTAACTAATTTCCACTTAAATTGATCGTGTAACTCTGATCAATTCTTTTCTTTTGTCTTAATCCCTCACCCTTAATAGCAGGAATGGTTTTTACAAAAGTTTGATGCATCGCCTTAATTGCTGGACTATCCGGCGACAAACCTAATTTACGTACCACGTATTCAGCCTCAATCGCAAAATAGATTTCTTGTAAATTTTCGTTACTCTGGTCTTCAAGTACCTTCCAATCGTTGATTATTTTTGTCAGCGGTTGTTCAAGATCTCTATTTTTATACAGGTGATCTTTAATTACAGCGGTTTGTTGCCCCGCTATTCTTTTCAATTCGTGAATAGTTTTTATATCTTCTTCAAGACGAACCTCTAAAGTACCAATAAATCGTAATAGCTCTGTTGTCATTCCCGAGCTTATCGGTTTGATCTTCTCGCGTAAGCTCTGGTTTATAGCAATCTGTTTTTCAGATTTTGGACGTTTGCGGTTTGCATCTAAAAGCTTGCGCGAGCGATCTAACATTTTCACCATCTCACCCTGCACACCATACAAGTGAGTTTGATAATCCGCTTGGGCCTTTTTTATCTGAGCTTCTATTTGCACCGCTTGTTTTGAAAACTTAACCATGACATCTTGACGATCCATGGTGTTATGCGCAATCCATGCACGACGTACTTCTTTGTCGGTTTCTGTATACGCTTTATACAAAGATTCATGACCTAGCGACCATTGCTTTCTCACCATCCGAATTAAATCGATGTGATTAGGATGAGCAATTTCCATGCTCTGAACGCCATTAATTAGCGTTTGCATCTCTAGCAGTTGTTTACGAAGCTCTTGGCGAGAACTAGCCAAAGGTTTATACACATCTGCAATGAAGGATTCGATTTCGACGCGTTCTTGCTCTTTACGGATGTCGGTACGCCAATTTGAAAGACTTTTGAACAACAGAGCAAAAATAATCAGCGAGGGAATAAATAGGATTGCCGCCAAGGTTGTCATTTTATCTTGAGGCAAACGACCCTGTTTTTTTATCTGGCGCATTAATAGCACCAAGACGATAAAAATGGCTATCGAAAATATTATAAAAATAGCAAAAATAAAATTAGCGAAAGTCAAAAATAATCCTAATTACAACATTGAGGAAGATTATAAATGAAAAACAACCAAGCTTTGTATAAATTCTAGTTACCTATTTACGCGACAATACAAGCCTAATATCCGCTAAACAATGTTTGTAACAAAGCGCAGTGACTATTCAAAGGGATGATTTTTAAAAGCGCATAAAAGTGGGGGGGTGTCTTTTTTAGTATAATTTATGCTTGATAGCCTCTAGAAATATAATTTTAGGTTTTAAATGTGATTTATCTCACAGACTAAAAATCTAATTCTTATACTCTTTAATTTCAGAATACAAAAATGGAGAGCGATAATGAAAATTTCAAATTTACTGAGTGCCATTGTAACCATAGCTTTATTGTTGCTAGTTACAAATTCTAATGTTAATGCAAAAGAAACCTCTCAATCAAAAAAAGATCAACTTAAATCTGAAACGATAAAACAGAAAAATAACATTTCATCTATTTCGGGTACTGACTTGGGAAGCGGTCGAATAAAGGCGAAAAAGAAAAAACCAAAGCATACAAAAAAATAATCTTGTTTTATTTATCCTGCTTATTCTGCAAACAATAGATAGTGATGATAAAAATACAGTTCTCGTAAAGCAAAAGGCAATTTCGTTTTTAAACTTTTATATCGACTAGTAGGCGTGGCTGATGGTTTAGCATTAATATTTAAACTTTTCGCCATCAACATCGCTCGTTTTAAATGTAATGAATCGCTAATAATCAGAGCTGATAGGAGGTTTTCTTTGTTGAGTATTGGTAAGGAATAAATGAAATTTTCTCGAGTTGTCAGTGATTTTTCCTCAATAAAAATATCATTGGCTTTTACACCTTTACTAATCGCGTACTCAAGAGCAACCCTTGATTCGGTTGGTGTACTTTCATCTTTAGTCCCACCTGTAAATATTAATTTATTTACATTTTTCGCATGATATAAATTAATTGCGTGATTAATTCGCTCTTCAAATACAGGTGAAGGTTTTGAGTCATAGACCGCTGCGCCTAAAACAATCGCGGCATCAGCACTATCGTCAGCTTTTCCAACAGGAAAATGCAGTATCGAAATAAATAAATACCCAAACCACATTACTGCAAGAAAAATAATCCATTTAAATACGATGTAAGCTTTTTTAATCATTAAATAACTTCAAAGAAGTGTGATGTATTTCACAGAATATAATCCTACTAAACAATAACATTAACCCATGATGATTTTACAGGTAATCGTGAATTAGCACTTAAGGTCTATTGATGAAATGGCTATTTGCTTTACATTGTTACAAGTTTTGAAGGGAAAAATAATAAACACTGCGAAATAGGGAGAGCAGTGACAAGGGAGAAGATGAAAAGGAGCCAGTATCTGATCAGTGCTGGTTCCTTTGACTCTGATAGCTAACATTGTATATTAATTACCTAAATTTCAATGCATGGAGAGCATGATGTTTAACCTACCAACTATTCTGAATAAGAAAACGGCAATCTCTGCTGTTTTGTCCTCAACACTTTTACTTGTTCCTGCTTTTGCAAATGCTGAAGACAAAGCAATTATTGTTTTTGACGCTTCAGGTAGTATGTGGGGACAACTTGAGGGCAAAACAAAAATTGAAATAGCAAAAGAAACGCTCAGCGATGTGGTAACAAATTGGGATGAATCAAAACAGTTAGGATTGGTCGCTTACGGGCACCGTAAAAAAGGCGATTGCACTGATATAGAAACACTTATTCCTGTAGGAAACGTTGATAAAACAGGGATGATCTCCCAAGTAAACAAAATTAATCCCAAAGGCAAAACACCTATCAGTGCTTCTATAAGAATGGCTGCAGAGGAGCTAAAGTTTACTGAAGATGAAGCAACTGTGATTTTAATCAGTGATGGAAAAGAAAGCTGCAAGGCTGATCCCTGCGCCACTGCCGCCGAACTGGAAAAGCTTGGCGTCAATTTTACCGCGCATGTAGTAGGTTTCGGCGTAGATGAAAAGACCAGCCAGCAATTAAAATGTATTGCGGATAATACTGGGGGTAAGTATTTAAATGCAGATAACGCCAAACAATTAAATGCAGCTTTACAAGAAGTCGTTGTAGAAAAACCTAAGCAGTTGACTATCAAAGCGGTTGATGTAGATACCGGCA